>CALJUI010000423.1 GCA_937975735.1 uncultured Rubrivivax sp. | reverse complement strand
GTGATGCAGAGCTCCTCGTCGTTGCTGTAGCGGTTGTTCGGGCAGTCCAGCGTGACCTCGAAGCCGTCCGGGTAGCCGGCCTCGCTCATCAGCGCCTTGGCCTTGGCGACGTCGAAGGGCAGGCGACGTTCGACCTCGGCGTCACCGTAGTAGGCCGTTGGCGACGGCGTCAGGCCGCCGGTCGGGAAGCTCTGGCCGTTCATCAGCTTGCTGTTCATCGTCTCGATGTCGACGGCGTGGTACAGCGCTCGGCGCACGCGCACGTCCTTGAACGGGTTCTTGTCGCCGGGGACCTTGCCGTACTGCAGCGTGTCGCGCGCCTGGTCCATGCCGATGAAGATCACGCGGTTCTCGGGCCCGTCGATGATCCTGACGCCGGCGGTGTTGCGCAGCCGCGGGATGTCGCGCGGCGCCGGGTCGAGTACGAAGTCGATCTCGCCCGAGACCAACGCGGCCAGCCGGGTGGCGTCGTTGCTGATCGGCGTGTAGACGATTTCGGTGACGTTGCCGTCGAAGGTGCCCCACCAGGCCGGGTTGCGCTTGTAGACGGTCTTCACGCCTGGCGAGCGGCTGACCAGCATGAAGGGGCCGGTGCCGTTGGCATGGAAGGAGGCGTGGCTCTCCTCCTTGTTCTTGAAGTCCAGCGGCTTGGTGACCTTGTGCTTGTCGGCCCAGGACTTGCTCATGATCCACAGCGCGTCCAGGTGCTGCAGGAAGATCGGGTTGACCTTGTCGAGCT
Organism: uncultured Rubrivivax sp.; assembly: GCA_937975735.1. Taxonomy (GTDB): domain Bacteria; phylum Pseudomonadota; class Gammaproteobacteria; order Burkholderiales; family Burkholderiaceae_C; genus Rubrivivax. Next base: position 619 of record CALJUI010000423.1, on the reverse strand, counting down.
GGAACTCCACCGTCAGCGGGTCGATGGCCTTGGGAGTGCCCACGGCGTTGGCGTACACGTTGACCTGGGAGGTCAGTTCCTTGGCGCGCTGCACCGAGAAGACCACGTCGTCGGCCGTCATCGGCGTGCCGTCGTGGAACTTCACGTTCGGCCGCAGCTTGAAGCGCCAGGTCAGCGGCCCGGTCTGCTGCCACTCGGTGGCCAGCGACGGCACGATCTCGAGCTTGGCATTGCGCGCCGTGAGCCGCTCGTAAACCTGGCCGTTCATCATGTTCGTCATGGACTCGTTCTGCGAGTGTGGGTCCATGGTCTGCGGGTCACCCTGGCTCGCCCAGCGCAGGGTCTTGGCGGCGGCCGGTGCGGCCGCCAGCGCGGCCAGCATCGCAGTGGCCGCCAGCGTCGTGGTCCAACGGTTCATCGAAACTCCTGGCCCCTCGGGGCCGATATCGAAGCGCGCAGTGTAGGCAGGAGGCTGAACTTCGGGTTTCGGCACGGAGCGGCCTTTCGGTCACGGCTTTGGCTTGCCGTTGATGCTCGTCCTGCGGCGGTGGGTGCCGCAAGGAAGCGGGGGCTCTGCGGCCGGGCTCAGGCGTCGCCGCCCGGCCTGCGGCCGGGTTCC
>CALJUI010000422.1 GCA_937975735.1 uncultured Rubrivivax sp. | reverse complement strand
CAGCCCACGCCGCAGTAGGAGCAGGTGGTGGTCACGGTGCCGTCCGGCTTGCCATGCTCGCGCAGGCCGGGTTCGCTGAGCGCCGCGACCGGACACTCGATGACGCACTGCCCGCAGCTCGCGCAGTTGGCCTCTTCAAAGCCCGTGTCGTTGCCGGCGATGACCTTCACGTCGTACCCGCGACCTTCCATCGCGAGGATGAACGAGCCCTGCACCTCGTCACACGCGCGGACGCACCGAGCGCAGCGCGATGCGCGCGGTGATGCGCTCGACGTCGCTGACCTGGCGCAGCGCGTCGCGCAGCGGCTCGACGCAGGCGTCGACCAGGCGCGCGATCGCCTCGTGGCGCTCGGCGGCCTCGGCGCGGTCGCGCTTCGGGTGGATCAGCCAGTGGCGCAGGCACCGGCTGCCCATGCCACTGCGGCAGCTGTCGAGCAGGCTCAGCAGCGTCGGCGCGTCCTCGCCGCGCAGCGTCTGCACGAGCTCGAGGTTGCGGTGCGTCACCGGCGACAGGTCGATCAGCGCATCCGCCCGCAGTGCCTGCAGCGTGCGCACGTGCGCCAGCGCGCGGCCCTGGGTGTGCTCGGCATAGCTCAGCAGTGCGGCTGCCGCGGCGTGGGCCGCCGGCAGATCCTGCGCGTTGAATCCGGCCAGCGTGGCCACCTGAAGCTGCTCGCAGAGCTTGCGCTGGCCGAGCGCGGCGTCGAACTGCCAGGCCGGGCGCGTGGTGCGCGCCGCGTCAGTCAGGGCGGCCGCCAGGGGCGTGCTGCCGTCGTGCAGGACTTCCGCGGGCGCCAGCCGGGCCAGCCAGGCCGGCAGTTCGGCGTCCTCGCATTCGGTCAGCCCGAGCTGGCCGCTGGCCACGCCGAGCCAGGCCAGGCCCCAGCGACCTCGGCGAGCGTGAACGGCCAGCAGCAGCGTGTCGGCGCGGTCGGCCAGCAGTTCGCTGTCGCTGACCGTGCCGGGCGTGACGACGCGCACGACCTCGCGCTCGACCGGTCCCTTCGCGGTGGCGACGTCGCCGACCTGCTCGGCGATCGCCACCGCCTCGCCCTGCCGGACCAGCTTGGCCAGGTAGCTCTCCAGCGCATGCACCGGCACCCCGGCCATCACGACCGGCTCGCCGGCGCTCTGGCCGCGCGTCGTCAGCGTGATGTCGAGCAGGCGGTGCGCCCGCCGCGCGTCGTCGTAGAACAGCTCGTAGAAGTCGCCCATCCGGTACAGCAGCAGCGTGTCCGGGTGCTCGGCCTTGATGCGCAGATACTGCTGCATCATCGGCGTGTGGGCGGGGGGCGGCGCGGAAGGGGCGGCGTTCATGGGGTGGCGGGGACGCGCGGGCGCCGTCCGAGCCCGCGATGTTAGGGGACATCGCCTTGCCGGCGCCGTCCCGGCCACGGCCGATCAGGCCGCCGGCTCGCTCAGGTAGATCTCGACGCGGCGGTTGGCGGCGCGGCCGGCCTCGCTCGCGTTGCTGGCCACCGGCTCGCGCGAGCCGCGGCCCTGCACGTTGACGCGTGACGCGGCGACGCCGCGCGACGCGAGGTAGCTGCGCACCGCCATCGCGCGGTCGACCGACAAGGGGTCGTTGATCGCGTCGCTGCCGGTGCTGTCGGTGTGGCCGCTCACGTCGACGCGCACCGCCGGGTCGAGGTTGCGACCGAGTTCGTCGAGCACCGGACGCATCGAGGGCTTGATGTCGGCGCGGCCGACGTCGAACGAGAAGTCCGCCGGCACGTTGACCTTGAGCTTGTTGTCGGTGGTGCGCTGCACGTCGATGCCGGTGCCCGCGCTGGCCTGGGCGAGGGCGCGCCGCTTGTCCTCGAGGTGCTTGGACCACAGGTTGCCGGCCACCGCGCCCACCGCGCCGCCGATCACCGCGCCCTGGCCCGCCTTGCCGCCGGTCGCCGAGCCGAGCACCGCCCCGGCGACGGCGCCGATCGCCGCGCCCTTGGCGGTGCCTTGCTCGCGTTCGCTCATGTTGGCGCACCCGGCGGCCAGCGCGAGGGCGGCGCAGGCGGGCAGGAATGCGGCCCAACGGGGTGCGCCGCGGGTCGGGGTCGAAGAGAAGGCAGTGTTCATCGTCGTTCTCCATCGTGGTCGAGACTTCGCAGGGTAGCGCGGCGACTCGGCGCCGGGCTGTCGGTGGCGGTCCTGCTGTGCTGTAGGCGGCGTCGGACAACCCCGGCCGGCCGGCGTCTTCCGACGCTGGATTGACGCGCGTCAAGGCGCTTGGGGCCCGGGCAGCGAAGATGGGGGCGAGGAGGTGAACGATGACCGATGGTCGACATCCGCCGCCAGCCGCCGAGATGCCCGGCCGGCTCGTCCGCGGCACGCTGGGCGGGGCCGTCCTGGCCCTGCTGGCGGGCTGCGCCGTGCAGGGCGTCGAATGGCAGAACCGCCAGCCGGCCCAGGCGCTGCAACGCGAGTCGGCGCCGCCCGGCTCGGTCTATGCGGGCTGGCGCGTGTACCAGCAGCGCTGCGCCAGCTGCCACGGCGCCGACGCGACCGGCGGCATCGGCGGCGCGCCGAACCTGACCTTCCGGCTCCGCGACGTCGGCCCGGCGCGCTTCGTCGATCTCGTGCTGCGGCGCTACGACTGGGGGTTGCCGGCGGGCACGGCGGGCTCGCCGCGCGAGACCCTGGTCGACCAGATCGCCGAGCGCGACGTCAAGGGGGCCTTGCGCATGCCCGAGTGGCAGGGCGAGCCGGTGGTCAGCGCGCACATCATGGACCTGCACGTCTATCTCGCCGGCCGTGCCGACGGCACCGTGGCGCCGGGGCGCCCGGCGCGCTGAACCGGCGCAGACCCGCGGGTCGGCAGCTCCAGGGCTCGGCAAGCGCTGGCGTGTTCGGGGCGGCTCGGCGCCACCCAAC
>CALJUI010000421.1 GCA_937975735.1 uncultured Rubrivivax sp. | reverse complement strand
TGCCGGCCTCGATGAACAGCGCCCTCGCGAGCTCGTCCTGCCGCTCCTGGAAGCGCTTGACGCAGTGGTTCAGCACCGCCTGGCGCTCGTCGGCCGGCAGCGCGGCCATCGCGTGGCGTGCGTCGTGCGCGGCGGCGATGCCGGCGTCGATGGCCTTGGCGTCGGCCAGCGCCACCTTGGTGGCGGTCTTGCGCGTGTACTTGTCGCGCACCTCCAGGTCGGTGTTGGCGGCGACGGCCTTGTTGGCCAGGTAGTACGGGTAGCGCTCGGCGAGCATGGCGGCCTCCTGTGTCGTGGCGACGCGGGGGGCGGCCCGGGAGCAGGCCGCGCGGCTACAGCGTCGCGCTCAGCTCCTTGATCTCTCGGTTAAGGATGCGGTCGTTGTCCGAGTAGTCCACGGCAACGTCGATCAAGTGTACGCCCGGGGTCTGGCCGGTCTCGCGCAGCAGCCTGGCGAACGAGGCCACCGAGTCGGCCCGGTGGCCCTGGGCGCCGTAGGCGCGCGCGTAGGCCACGAAGTCCGGGTTGCCCAGGTCCAGGCCGTAGTCGTCGAAGCCCATCTCGGCCTGCTTCCACTTGATCATGCCGTAGGCGTCGTCGCGCACGACGATCACGGTCAGGTCCAGACCCAGCCGCACCGCGGTCTCGAGTTCCTGCGAGTTCATCATGAAGCCGCCGTCGCCGACGACGGCGATGACGCGCCGGTCCGGGTGCACGATGCGCGCCGCGATGGCCGACGGGAAGCCCGCGCCCATCGTCGCCAGCGCGTTGTCCAGCAGCAGCGTGTGCGGCTGTCGGCAGCGGTGGTAGCGCGCGAACCACAGCTTGTACATGCCGTTGTCCAGGCACAGGATGTCGTGCTCGCCCACCGCGGCGCCGACCTCGGCCACCAGCCGCACCGGGTGGATCGGGAAGCGCCCGTCGTCGGCATGCTGGCCCAGGTGCTCGAGCGTGCGCGCGCGGATGCGCTCGAAGGCGCTGAAGTCCCAGTGCTTCTGCGGCGCCAGCGCCTCGCCCAGGCGCCACACGGTGTTGGCCACGTCGCCGATGACCTCGATCTGCGGGAAGTAGACCGGGTCCACCTCGGCGGCGAAGTAGTTGACGTGGATGACCGTGCGCCGGCCCTCGCGCATGAAGAACGGCGGCTTCTCGATCACGTCGTGGCCGACGTTGACGATGCAGTCGGCCTGCTCGATCGCGCGGTGCACGAAGTCGCCGTCGGACAGCGCCGCGTTGCCCAGCCACCGCGGCCCGGTCTCGTCGAGCACGCCCTTGCCCATCTGCGTGGAGAAGAAGGGGATGCCGAGCTTGTCGCTGAACTGGCGCAGCATGCGGCAGGTGGTGTTGCGGTTGGCGCCGGCGCCCACCATCAGCAGCGGCCGGCGCGCCGCAGTGATCGCGTCGACGGCAGCGGTGATGGACTTGTGGTCGGCACTCGG
>CALJUI010000420.1 GCA_937975735.1 uncultured Rubrivivax sp. | reverse complement strand
ACGCCCATCTGCTGCGCCAGGAAGGCGTGCTCGAAGTAGGCGCTGTTGTACATGCCCGGGGTCAGCACGACGACGGTCGGCTCGTCGCCGGCGGCGGGCGCGAGCGCGCCGAGCGTCTCGAGCAGCAGGTCCGGGTAATGCGCCACCGGCGCGACGCGCTGCATGCCGAACAGCGACGGGAACAGGCGCATCATCATCTTGCGGTTCTCGAGCATGTAGCTCACGCCGCTGGGCACGCGCAGGTTGTCCTCCAGCACGTAGTACACGCCCTCGCCCTTGTCGTCCGGCGCCCGCACCATGTCGATGCCGGAGATGCTGGCGTAGACGTCGCCGGGCACGTCCACGCCGACCATCTCGGCGCGGTACTGCGCGTTGTTCAGCACCTGCTCGGCCGGCACGACGCCGGCCTTCAGGATCTCCTGGCCGTGGTAGACGTCGTGGATGAAGCGGTTCAGCGCGTTGACGCGCTGACGCAGCCCGGCCTCCATGTCGCGCCACTCCTGGCGCGGGATGATGCGCGGGATCAGGTCGAAGGGGATCAGCCGCTCGGTCCCCGAACCCTCCTCGTCCTTGGCGCCATAGACGGCGAAGGTGATGCCGACGCGGCGGAAGATCAGCTCGGCCTCCTCGCGGAAGGCGCGCATCGCGTCGGGCGGCTGCTGGGCGAGCCAGCGCGCGTAGGCCGCGTAGTGCGCTCGCACCCGGCCCTGGGCATCGTTCATCTCGTCAAAGCCCGGCTTGTTCATTCGCCTTCCTCCAGCTGCATGCCCTCTGCCCTTGTAGCAACTCGCGGGCCCGCGTCAATCGGCAGCCGCGAGCAGCGCCGCGTGTGCACCGAGACCGCCAGCGCATGGTCGCCGCCGCCGCGGATCACGCCGCGCAGTGGCGTGACGTCGCCGAAGTCCCGCCCGACCGCCACGCGGACGTGGCCGGCGGCGGGGATCAGGTCGTTGGTCGGGTCGAGGTCGAGCCAGCCGTCGGCCGGCACGCCGGGCGTGCCCGGCACCCAGACCTGGATCCAGGCGTGCGACGCGTCGGCTCCGACGAGCGCCGGCTGGCCGGCCGGCGGCGCGGTCAGCAGGTAGCCGCTGACGTAGCGCGCCGGCAGCCCGTGCATGCGCAGCGCGCCGGCCATCAGGTGGGCGAAGTCCTGGCAGACGCCGCGGCGCTGCGCGAACGCCTCGGCCAGCGGCGTGTCCACGGCCGTGGCCCCGCCCTCGTAGGCGAAGTCGGCATGCACGCGGTGCATCAGCTCGATCGCCGCCGCGGCGAGCGGCCGACCGGGCGCCAGCAGCGGCGCGGCGTAGTCGCGCAGCGCATCCAGCCTGGGCACGAAGGGCGAGGGCTGGACGAACTCGACCGCCGGCTCGAAGGGCGCGCGGGCCACGTAGCGCAAGCGGTCTCGCACCGCCTCCCAGGCCGGCGAGCCGTCGGCGTCCAGCGCCTCGAAGCGCGCCGCCACGCGCACCCGGCTGGCCGCACGCACCGTCAACGCCCGGTGAGCGGCGACGACGCCGAAGCGGCAGCAGGCATTGCCGAACACGTCGTCCTCGATCACCAGCTCGTCGGGCGACGGGTCGATGTGCAGCGCGAAGTCGAGCAGCGCCTGACCGTCGTCGGCCAGCGGCTCCAGGTGGGCCAGGTGCAGGGCCGTCGACACCGGCGCGGCGTACTCGTAGCGTGTCTGGTGCACGACCTCGAGCTCGTCCATCGCCGCTACACCCACTGCAGCGCCGGCTCGGTGCCGGCCAGCGCGAAGTAGCGCTGGCCGATCGCGTCGGCCAGGTCCTGAGCGCGCTGCCCGAGCTCGCGCGACAGCGCGAGCATCCGCTCGCCGATCTGCGCGTCGTCGGCATCGCGCAGCTGGTCGAGCGTCAGCCCGGGGCCGTCGGCCGGCAGATGAGCCAGCAGCGCCGCCGTGCCGGCCGCATCGCCCGGCAGCTTGGTCAGCTCGGTGCGCAGCCGGCGCAGCACGCCGGCGTAGGCGCGCGGGTTGTTGCTGTCGAAGACCAGCAGGTCGACCAGTGCCAGCAGGTCGTCGTGGCGCTGGTAGCGGGCGCGGAAGGTGATCGCGCTGTCGAAGAGCTCGAGCAGCAGGTCGATGCCGACCGGACGCGCCGCGGCGCCGGCTTCGATGAAGGCCTCGAAGCGAGCGGTGACGCCGATCAGCCGGTCGATCAGCCGGCCGACCGCGAGCAGCCGCCAGCCGTGGTCGCGGTTCATGCGGTCGGTCTGCGCGCCGGTCGCCGCGCCGAGCCGCAGCGCGAGGCGGTCGAGCAGCGGCATCGCCTGGGCGCGGTCGGGGAGCGCACCTTCCGGCCCCCGCAGGCCGTCGGCGAAGTCCTCGGTCATCGCCCGCATCAGCGTCCATTGATCCACCGACAGCCGCTCGCGCAGCGCCTGCGCGCTGCGCGACAGCGCCTGCAGGTTGAAGGCCACGCTGAAGGCGCCGTCGGCGTCGCCGAGCGCGTCGAGCAGTGCGCGCTCGAACACGTGCGGCGCCTGCGCCAGCGTGGGCACGCCGGCCGGCACCAGGCCCTTGCGCACCGCCAGCGCGCTCAGGCCCTGCAGCACCTCGGGCTCGGCCTCGTCGTCGGCGTCGATGCGCATCAGCGTCACCCGCACCAGCCGCACCAGCTGCTCGGTGCGTTCGGTGTAGCGGCCGAGCCAGAACAGGTTCTCCGCGGTGCGGCTGGTCACCGGCCGCCGTCGTTGCGCGATGTCGTCGACCGACAGGCGCTGGGGCAGCATCGAGTACGCGTCGACCCGCCCGCGCGTCAGCACCCAGGTGTCCAGGCTCGAGCCGCCGCGCTGCATCGACACGCTGCCGTCGTCGCTCGCCGCGGCGCGCGTCATGCCGCCGGGCAGCGCGTGCCAGCGGCCGGCGGCATCGGCAATCGCGTAGACGCGCACCATCGCCGGCCGCGGGATCGCCCGCCCGCCCGACCAGACCGGCACGCGCGAAAAGCGCATGCGCTCCTGCACCGTCCAGGCGTCCGGATCGGCCGCGATGCCCTGCGCCGGGGCCTGACGCACCTGCGAGGTGCGTCCGTCGCGCGGGAAGGTGGTGCGCAGCAGCTTGCCGGCCATCTGCGTGCGCACCGTCTCGAAGGCAGCGGCCTCGCCGCACCACCAGGTGGCCAGCGCCGGCAGGCTCAGCTCCTCGCCGAGCAGACGCTGCGCGATGCCGGGCAGGAACCCCTGCAGCGCCGGCGATTCCAGGATCGCGCTGCCGAGCGCGTTGGCGAGCACGACGGTGCCGGCGCGCGCGGCGCGCAGCAGGCCGGGCACGCCGAGCGCCGAGTCGGGCCGCAGCTCCAGCGGGTCGCACCACTCGTCGTCGAGGCGGCGCAGCACGCCGTGCACCGGCTCGAGGCCCTCGACGGTCTTCAGGAACAGGCGGTCGCCGCGCACCGTCAGGTCACCCCCCTCGACCAGCGGGATGCCGAGGTAGCGCGCCAGGTAGGCGTGCTCGAAGTAGGTCTCGCTGTAGCGGCCGGGGGTCAGCAGCACGATGCGCGGCGCCGCGCCGCCGGCCACCGCCTGCGCACGCTGCTCGAGCGCATCGATCAGCCGCCGGTAGCTCGACGCCAGGTGCTGCACCGGCATCTCGCGGAAGGGGTCGGGGAACTGGCGCGAGATCACGAGCCGGTTGTGCAGCACGTAGCCGAGCCCGGACGGCCCCTGGGTGCGCTGCGCCACCAGCCGCCAGCCGCCGTCGACGCCGCGCGCGACGTCGAAGGCGATCAGCTGCAGCCGCTGCCCACCGGCCGGCCGCACGCCGTGCATCGGCCGCAGGTAGCCGGGGTGGCGCAGCAGCAGCGCAGGGGGCAGCAGGCCGTCGTGCAGCAGGCGCCGCTCGCCGTACAGGTCCTCGAGCATCGCCTCGAGCAGCGCGGCGCGCTGCAGCACGCCGCGCTCGATCCGGGCCCAGTCGTCGGGTTCGATGATCAGCGGCAGCAGTTCGAGCGACCAGGGCCGCGTCTCGGCGCCGTGCTCGTCGAACACGTTGTGCGTGACGCCGTCCTGCCGCAACTGCTCGGCGACCCGGCGCACGCGGCGATCGAAGGCCTCGGCGACCGTGCGGCCGTCGGCCGGCGGCGGCACCAGCGAGGCGAAGCGACGCCAGACCGAGCGCGCCGAGCCGTCGTCCCCGCGCAACTCGTCCCAGGCCCCGGGTGCCGGCCCCGGCGCGAGGCGCACCAGCGCGTCGAGCGTCGGCGGGACCGAGCTGTCGGGGCCGAAGGGCAGCGGCGGCTGGGACGGCAGCATCAGCCGGCGCGCAGGTCCAGCGTGAACGGGTGCTCGCGGCTCGGCCGCGCCGGCACCACGTCGAGCCGGCCCGGGCTGTGCCCGAAGCGGAAGTAGCGCGCCAGGCGCCGGCTCTCCGCTTCGTAGGCATTGACCGGGAAGGTGTCGTAGTTGCGGCCCCCGGGGTGGGCCACGTGGTAGCGGCAGCCGCCGATCGAGCGGCCGAGCAAGGGGTCGACCACGTCGAAGGTCAGCGGCGCGTGCACGCCGATCGTCGGGTGCAGCGCCGACGGTGGACTCCAGGCGCGGTAGCGCACGCCGGCGACGTACTCGCCGGCCCGTCCGGTCGGCTGCAGCGGCAGCGCGCGGCGATTGACCGCGATCAGGTGGCGGTTCGGGTTCAGCCCGGTCGCGCGCAGTTCGAGCCGCTCGAGCGAGGAGTCGACGAAGCGCACGGTGCCGCCGGCCGCGCCCTCCTCGCCCATCACGTGCCAGGGCTCGAGCGCACTGCGCAGCGTCAGGCCGATGCCCATCGTCGCGAGCTCGCCGATCAGCGGGAAGCGGAATTCGAAGTGCGGCGCGAACCAGGCGTCGTCGAAGCCGTAGCCGGCGCCGCGCAGCTGGGCCAGCACGTCGTCGAAATCGAGCTTGACGAAGGTCGGCAGCAGGAAGCGGTCGTGCAGGGCGGTGCCGAAGCGCGTCAGCCGGCTCGCGTGGCCGCCGCGGTAGGGCTCGCGCCAGAACCAGGCGACCAGGGCGCGCAGCAGCAGCTGCTGCGCCAGGCTCATGCGCGCGTGCGGCGGCATCTCGAAGGCGCGCAGCTCGAGCAGGCCGAGCCGCCCGGTCGGGCCGTCCGGCGAATACAGCTTGTCGATGCAGAACTCGCTGCGGTGGGTGTTGCCGGTGACGTCGATCAGCAGGTTGCGCAGGCAGCGGTCGACCAGCCAGGGCGGCACCTCGCGACCACGGTCGAGCTGGCGCGCGAGCTCGGCCAGCGCCAGCTCGACCTCGTAGGTCTGGTCGTCGCGCGCTTCGTCGAAGCGCGGCGCCTGGCTGGTCGGGCCGATGAACAGGCCGCTGAACAGGTAGCTCAGGCTCGGGTGGTTGTGCCAGAAGGCGAGCAGGCTGGACAGCAGGTCGGGCCGGCGCAGGAAGGGGCTGTCGGCCGGCGTCGCGCCGCCGAGCACGAAGTGGTTGCCGCCGCCGGTGCCGGTGTGGCGGCCGTCGAGCATGAACTTCTCCGCCGACAGCCGCGACTCGTGCGCGGCCTCGTAGAGGAACTCGGTGTGGTCGACCAGTTCGTCCCAGTTCGCCGCCGGGTGGATGTTGACCTCGATCACGCCCGGGTCCGGCGTCACCTGCAGCAGCCTCAGGCGCGGGTCGCGCGGCGGCGGGTAGCCCTCCATCACGACCTTCATGTCGAGATCGACGGCGGTCTGCTCGACCGCCGCCACCAGTTCGAGGTAGTCCTCGAGATGGGCCAGCGGCGGCATGAAGACGTAGAGCACGCCGCTTCGACCGCCGTGCTCGGCCTCGGCCTTCGGGCCGTTGGCCCGCTGCGGGTCGCGCACCTCCACGCACAGCGCGGTGCGGGTCACGTCCGCGGCCGATTCGAAGCGCGCCGGCGCGGCCGCGGCCGCCTGCGTGGTCGCCAGCGGCCGCTGCTGCCGCAGGGTCGCCGGCAGCGGCGGCCGCGGGTCGAACGGGTCGACCGGGATCAGCGCCGGCAGGTCACCCGGCGCGGCCCAGGGCAGCGAGTCGAGCGGCAGCCTGAAACCCATCGGCGAGTCGCCGGGGAACAGGTAGAGCCGGTCGTCGCGCAGCGTCCACGGGCCGCTGACCCAGGTCGGCCCGGCAAGCAGGCCGCTGCGCTCGCGGCGCAGCGGCAGCACGTAGCCGACCGGCCGGGCGAGGCCCTGGTCGAAGACGCGCCGCAGCCGTGCGCGCTCGAGCTCGTCGTCGAGCCGGGCGTCGAAGGGATCGACGTTGACCGGCAGCCGGCGCTCGCGCCAGAGGTAGTACCAGGTGTCCTCGAAACCCGGCCGGACATGCGCGGTGCCCAGGCCGAGGTTGGCGCTCAGGCGCTCGATGAAGGCGCGCGCATCGTCGGTGGTGTAGTGGTGGGTGTCGCGTTCGTCGGCGAACCGGGTCGGATCCTGCCAGCAGGGCTGGCCGTCGGCGCGCCAGCAGATCGACAGCGCCCAGCGCGGCAGCTGCTCGCCGGGGTACCACTTGCCCTGGCCGAGGTGCAGGAAGCCGCCGCGGCCGTACTCGGCCATCAGCCGGTGCGTCAGTTCGGTCGCGTAGCCGCGTTTGGTGGGGCCGAGCGCGTCGGTGTTCCATTCGGCCGCGTCGCGGTCGCCGATCGCGACGAAGGTCGGCTCGCCGCCCATGGTCAGGCGCACGTCCTGCGCCGACAGCTCGGCGTCGATGCGATGGCCGAGTTCGCGCACCGCGGTCCACTGCTCGTCGGTGTACGGCGCGGTCACGCGCGGCGACTCGTGGATCCGGGTCACCTCCATCCGGTGCGAGAACTCGACCTCGGCCTCGTCGACCGCGCCGGTGATCGGCGCCGCGGTCGACGGCTCGGGCGTGCAGGCGACCGGAATGTGCCCTTCGCCGGCAAGCAGGCCCGAGGTCGGGTCGAGGCCGATCCAGCCCGCGCCGGGCAGGAACACCTCGCACCAGGCGTGCAGGTCGGTGAAGTCGACTTCCGCGCCGCTCGGCCCGTCGAGCGACTTCACGTCGGGCTTGAGCTGGATCAAGTAGCCGGAGACGAAACGCGCCGCCAGGCCCAGATGGCGCAGCAGCTGCACGAGCAGCCAGCCGGTGTCGCGGCCAGAGCCGGAGGCGTTCTCGAGCGTGAGCTCGGGCGTCTGCACGCCGGGCTCCATGCGCACCAGGTAGCGGATCTCGCGCTGCAGCCGCTGGTTCAGGCCGACCAGGAAGTCGATCGTGCGCTGCTCGCCGCGCGGGATGCTCTCCACCAGCGCCTTGAAGCGCGGCGTCAGCGGCTCCTTCGCCAGGTACGGGGCGAGGTCGTGGGCGAGGTTGTGCTCGTAGCGGAAGGGGACGTGCTCGGCGGCCGGCTCGAGGAAGAAGTCGAACGGGTTGTGCACCGCCATCTCGGCCACGAGGTCGACCGTGACCTTGAACTCGGTCGTCTTGTCCGGGAAGACCAGGCGCGCCAGGTGGTTCGCGAACGGATCCTGCTGCCAGTTGATGAAGTGCTTGGCCGGCTCGACGCGCATCGAGTAGCTGAGGACGCGCGTGCGGCAGTGCGGCGCCGGCCGCAGCCGGACCACCTGGGGCGACAGGCTCACCGGCCGGTCGTAGCGGTAATGCGTGACGTGGTTCAGCGCGACGTGGATGGACAAGGGGGCTCTCCGGAATGCGTCAGCCCGACGGATGCAAGCTCCGGGCCATCAAGGCCCATGATGCCAGTAACGCCGGCTGCGCTGTCTTTCGCAGTGGCCCGGGCCGTCGCCATCCCAGGTCCAGGCGCCGCAGCGGTCGCTGCGCCGGACCGGGATGCCGCGCGCCTCGTAGCGGGCCAGCACGTCGGGCGCCGGGTGGCCGAAGCGGCTGCGGTAGTCGGCCTGGACCACTGCGACCTCGGGTGCCACCGCGTCGAGGAACGCCGCGCTCGACGAGGTCCGGCTGCCGTGATGCGGCACCAGCAGCGCGGTGCTGCGCAAGGCGGCGGCATCTTGCACCACCAGCGCCGCTTCCTGCGCCGCCTCGATGTCGCCGGTCAGCAGCAGCGAGCGACCCCGAGCGTCCTCGATCCGCAGCACGCAGCTGACGGTGTTGGCGCGCGCCGCCGCGAGGGTGAACGACGGCGGGTGGAGCACCTCGAAATGCACGCCGTCCCAGGTCCAGCGCTGGCCGGCCCGGCAGGGCTCGTGCGGCACGCCAACGGCGCGCAGCGGATGCTCGGCCGGCAGCGAGGTCGACATCGCGCGCACCGGCAGCCGCGCGAGCACGCTGGCGGCGCCGCCGACATGGTCGCTGTCGCGGTGGCTCAGCATCAGCAGGTCGATGCGCCGTTCGCCGCGCGCTCGCAGCAGCGGCAGCACGAGCCGTTCGCCGGCGTCGGACTCCGCCGAGTACATCGGCCCGGTGTCGTAGACGAGCAGACGGCCGCGCGTGCGCACGATCACCGCGGTGCCCTGGCCGACGTCGACCGCGACCGCCTCGAAGCGCCCGTCGCCCGGCCGCGGCGTGGCCGGCCACAGCAGCGGCAGCAGCAGCGGCAGCCCGAGCCAGCGATGCCGCCACCGCAGCGGCGCGACGAGCAGCGCGCCGCCGGCCAGGCCGCCG
>CALJUI010000419.1 GCA_937975735.1 uncultured Rubrivivax sp. | reverse complement strand
AACCTGCGCATGCGCCTCTTCCAGAAGTCCCTTCCGTCGCTCGACCTCCTTCGCCATCTCGCCGAGCGGCTGTCGACGCGCTCGCTGATGGTGTTCCACCGGCCGTACTTGAACCTCTACGCCCGAGCCGCGCCGGAGTTCGATCTTCTGGTGGGCAAGCCGTTGCCGGTCGCGGCCGCGCGCGCCTTCTACGACGCGCTGCCGGGCGACCACGGGTTCGACGTCGAGCACCGACTTCAGTGGCTGGTCGATACCGACGCCCGCCTCGCGCAATACCAGGAGCTCGCCCGCGGGCTCGGCGTCCGCATGTCGATCGCGCTCGAGATCGACGTCGGCCTCCACCGCGGCGGCCTCGATCACCCCGCAGCGCTCGCGCCGTTGCTGCAGCGGATCGCAGCCGATCCGGACCATCTGCGCCTCTCCGGTTTCATGGGCTACGACGCACACGTCGCCAAGGCCCCCCCCTGGATCGGTCGCGACCGTGCGGTCGATCGCGCCAACGCTCGCTACCGTGCCCACCTCGACTACCTTCGCAGCGCGTTTCCCGCGCTCGCCCGCGGCGAACTGTGCCTCAACGGTGCCGGCAGCCCGAGCCTGACCCTGCACGCGGAAGACTCGCCGTTGAACGAAGTGTCGTTCGGATCGGCCTTGCTGAAGCCGGTCGATTTCGACTTGCCGACGCTGACGGCACTACGACCAGCGTGCGTGATCGCGGCGCCGATTCTCAAGGTCCAGCCCGGCGTACGCATCCCCTTCCTCGAAGGCGCATCGCGCTTGATGAGCCGGGTGCGACGCGGCCTCGGCCAATCGGTGTTCCTCTACGGTGGCCACTGGATGGCGACACCGGTCTGGCCGCCGGGGATGCGTGCCAATCGGCTCTACGGGCTGTCCTCCAACCATCAGATGATGAACCTCCCGACGACCGTGAAGGTCGCGCCCGACGACGTCAGCATCTGGCGGCCGAACCAGAGCGAGGCGGTTCTGTTGGAGTTCGGCGACCTCTGGCTGTTGCGCTCGGGACGTATCGTCGACCGTTGGCCCGTCGATTCGGCGCGCTGACCCGCGCCAACGCCACGCGGCGGGTCGTGTCTCAGCCTGACTTTGGAGCAAGGAGGGGACAGTCCCCATGGCCGCGTAGCGGCCCGGAGCGTGCTTGCGCACCACGGGGGCTGTCCCCTCCGGCTCGCCAGATTCAAACTGAGACACTACGGGGCCGCGTTGCTTCCTTGACGCCGGCGAACACGGTCACGTAGATTCCCGCGAACGAACGATCGTTAAGGAAGGTGCTTCGTGGGAATGCTCGATGGGAAAGCTGCCGTCGTCACCGGTGCGGGACGCGGGATCGGCCGCGGTGTCGCGCTCGCGCTGGCCGAAGCAGGAGCCAGCGTCGTCGTCAACGACCTCGGCGTCGATCTGCACGGTCAGGACCCGACCGCATCGCTGGCCGATCAGGTCGCCGAGGAGATCCGCTCCGCCGGGGGTCGCGCGGTCGGCAACGCCGACTCGGTCACCGAATGGGCCACGGCCGAGAACCTCATACAAACGGCGGTTCGCGAGTTCGGCCGTCTCGACATCGTCGTCACCTGCGCCGGGATCCTCCGCGACCGGATGATCTTCAACATGGCCGAGGACGACTTCGATGCCGTCCTCGCGGTGCACCTCAAGGGCACGTTCAACTGCCTCCGGCATGCGGCGCCGCTGATGCGCGAGCAGCGCGACGGCCGCATCATCACCTTCGCCTCCGGCTCCGGGCTGTTCGGCAACCCGGGGCAGGCGAACTACGGTGCCGCCAAGTCGGCGATCGGCGGCTTGACCAAGGTCGCGGCCCGCGACCTCGGCAAGTACGGCGTCACGGTGAACTCGATCTGTCCGGTCGCCGCAACGCGCATGACGCTCACCGAGGAGGTCCTCCGCGCGCGGGAGATCCGCAAGCAGCAGGGTATCGTCCGCGAGGAGAAGGCCCTGGCGCAGCTCGAGGACCTCAAGCCCGAGGACGTAGCTCCCATGGTCGTCTTTCTCGCCAGCGACCACGCGGCCAACGTCAACGGTCAGTTCTTCCTCTGCGCCGGCGGCGCGATCTCGTTGCTGTCGCAGCCGCGCGCGATCAAGTCGATCTTCAAGGAAGACGAAGCCTGGACGCTGGACGAGCTGGACGACATCGTTCCCTTGACGCTGGCCGAGGGCCTGGAGAACCCGGCGCCGCCGCGTTCCGAGTGAAATCATGCCGCGGGCGCTGCCGTCGGGTGGGCGGCAGTCGTCCGGTGGCGACATCAGGAGGCGAAGATGGGAGACCGGTTTCGAGGAAGAGTGGCCGTCGTCACCGGTGCCGGGCGGGGCATCGGGAGGGGAATCGCCCGGCTGTTGGCCGCGGAAGGCGCCGCCGTCGTCGTCAACGATCTCGGCGTGAGCGTCGGCGGCGATGATGCCTCGGCCACCCCGGCCGAAGAGGTCGTCGCCGAGATTCGTGCCGCGGGCGGCAGCGCCGTCGCCAACGCGGACAGCGTCGCCGACTTCGCGGCAGCCGAGAACATCGTGCACACCGCCGTGAGCGAGTTCGGGCGCATCGACATTTTGGTGAACGTCGCTGGCATTCTGCGCGACCGGATGGTGTTCAACCTGAGCGAAGACGACTGGGACGCCGTCATCGCCGTACACCTCAAGGGCACCTTCAACACCGTCCGCCACGCATCACGTCGGATGCGCGAGCAGAAGGGCGGTCGGATCGTCAATTTCTCCTCGACGTCGGGGCTCTACGGCAATTCGGGACAAGCCAACTACGGCGCCGCCAAGGACGGTATCGCCGGCCTGACCCGCGTCGTCTCGCGCGACCTCGGCAAGTACGGCATCACGGTCAACGCGATCGCCCCGGTGGCGCGGACGCGGGTGACGGAGACGGTGTCGGCTTCGGCCCGCAAGGCGCGCGCGAGCCGCGGCATCACCGCCGGCGCTCCGGCGAGCAAGCCGGCGCGAAGGGTCTGTCGCTGCTGATGTTGGAGACCGAAGGTGCGGCCGGCTTTCGCCGCGGCCGGCCCCTCGACAAGATCGGCCTGAAGGCCCAGGACACTTGCGAGCTGTTCTTCGACGACGTGCACGTGCCGGCGGCGAACCTGATCGGCGACCGCGAAGGGCAGGGCTTCGTGCAACTGATGGAGCAGCTGCCGCAGGAGCGGCTGATCATCGCGGTGCAGGGCATCGGCGCGATGGAGCGGGCGCTGGAGGAGACGCTGGCCTACGCGAAGCAGCGCCAGGCCTTCGACAAGCCGCTGTGGGACTTCCAGAACACCCGCTTCAAGCTCGCCGAGGTGCAGGCCACCGTGCTCGCCGCGCGCGCCTTCGTCGACGCCTGCATCGTCGCGCACCTGAAGGGCGAGCTCGACGCCGCGCGCGCCGCGCTCGCCAAGGCCTGGGTCAGCGAGCAGCAGGGCCGGGTGATGGACGAATGCCTGCAGCTGTTCGGCGGCTACGGCTACATGATGGAGACGCCGATCGCCGAGCTGTTCGTCGATGCGCGCGTGCAGCGCATCTACGGCGGCACCAACGAGATCATGAAGGAACTGGCCAGCCGGTTCATGTGAGGACAAGATGAGCGAAGCGTATATCTACGACCATGTGCGCACGCCGCGCGGCAAGGGCAAGAAGGACGGCGCGTTGCACCAGGCCACGCCGGTCTGGCTGTTGCGCACGCTGCTGCAGGCGATGCAGCGGCGGAACGGGCTCGACACCGCGCTCATCGACGACGTCGTGCTCGGCTGCGTGACGCCGGTGGGCGAGCAGGGCGCCGACATTGCGCGCACCGCGGTGCTCGATGCCGAATGGGCCGAGTCCTGCGCCGGCGTGACGCAGAGTCGCTTCTGCG
Organism: uncultured Rubrivivax sp.; assembly: GCA_937975735.1. Lineage (GTDB taxonomy): Bacteria > Pseudomonadota > Gammaproteobacteria > Burkholderiales > Burkholderiaceae_C > Rubrivivax. The sequence continues at coordinate 13,380 of CALJUI010000419.1, read as the reverse complement.
CGTCCGGCCTCGAGTCGGTGAACCTGGCGGCGGCCAAGGTCAGGAGCGGCTGGGAGGATCTGGTGATCGGCGGCGGCGTCGAGAGCATGAGCCGCTGGACGATGGGCAGCGACGGCGGCGCCTGGTTCATGGACCCGCGCATCAACCAGAAGCTCGGCTTCGTGCCGCAGGGCGTCGGCGCCGACCTGATCGGCACGCTGGAGGGCTGGGACCGCGCCGACGTCGACGCGTTCGCACTGCGCTCGCACCAGCGTGCCGCGGCGGCGCGCGAGGCCGGGCACTTCGACCGCTCGATCGTGCCCGTGGTCGACATCGCCGGGCTGCCGATGCTGAGCCAGGACGAGACGATCCGACCCGACGCGTCGCTCGAGGCGATGGCCAAGCTGCAGCCGAGCTTCGCGGCGATGGGCGCGATGGGCTTCGACGCCACCGCGCTGCGCAAGTACACGACGGTCGAGCGCATCCGCCACATGCACCACGCGGGCAACTCGTCGGGCATCGTCGACGGTGCCGCGCTGATGCTGGTCGGGTCGAACGAAGGCGGCGCGAAGGCGGGGCTGAAGCCGCGCGCGCGTATCGTCAGCGCCGCGGTGATCGGTTCGGAGCCGACCATCATGCTGACCGGCCCGGGCCCGGCCTGCGCGAAGGCCCTGACCAAGGCCGGCATGGCGGCCAAGGACATCGACCTGTGGGAGATCAACGAGGCCTTCGCGGTGGTGCCGATGAAGACCGCACGCGAGTTCGGCGTCGAGATGGACCGGGTCAACGTCAACGGTGGCGCGATCGCGATGGGGCATCCGCTCGGCGCGACGGGCTGCATCATCCTCGGCACCTTGCTCGACGAACTCGAGCGGCGCGACCTGTCAACCGGCATCGCCACGCTTTGCGTCGGCGGCGGCATGGGCATCGCGACGGTGATTGAAAGGGTGTGAGCATGAGCGCAGTGACGTTGACCCTGGGCGACGACGGCATCCTCGTCGCGACGATGGACCTGGCCGGCCGGCCGATGAACGTGGTCGGCGATGCGTTGATGGCCGGCATCCAGCAGGCCGCCGAGCGGCTCGCGGGCGATGCAGCCGTCAAGGGACTGGTGCTGACCTCGGCCAAGGCCGACTTCTGCGCCGGCGGCGACCTCGACAACATGTCCACCTGGACGCGGCCCGAGCAGCCCTTCGAGGCATCCATGGCGATGAAGGCCGTCTTGCGCCGGATGGAGACCACCGGCAAGCCGGTCGTCGCCGCGATCAACGGCCACGCGCTGGGCGGCGGGCTGGAACTGGCGCTGGCCTGCCACTCGCGCTTCGCGATCGACGATGCGAAGCTGAAGATCGGCCAGCCCGAGGTCAAGCTCGGCCTGCTGCCCGGCGGCGGCGGCACGGTGCGGCTGCCGCGCCTGGTCGGCATCCAGGCGGCGCTGCAGGTCATGGCCGAAGGCGGCGACCTTTCGCCGGCGAAGGCGCTGTCGATGGGCCTGCTGACCGCGCTCGCGAAGAATCGCGACGAACTGATGACCAAGGCCCGGGCCTGGTGCCTCGAGCACCCGAAGTCGCAGCAGCCCTGGGACATGCCGAAGTTCCGCTTTCCCGGCGGCGACTCGCGCTCGCCGGCGGTGGCGCAGCTGTTCTCGATCGCGCCGTCGGTGGCCTCGGCGAAGAGCTGGGGCAACTACCCGGCGGTGCAGCACATCATGAGCAGCGTGTTCGAAGGCGGTCTGCTCGACTTCGACTCGGCCAGCGTCGTCGAGAGCCGCTACTTCGCGGCCTGCTCGATGTCGCAGGAAAGCAAGAACATGATCGGCACGCTGTGGTACCAGCTGAACGCGATCAAGAAGGGCGCGTCGCGGCCGGCCGGCGTGCCGGCCGCCACGGTGCGCAAGCTCGGCATCCTCGGCGCCGGCATGATGGGTGCGGGCATCGCCTACGTCGCCGCGCGCGCCGGCGTCGAGGTCGTGCTGCTCGACACGTCGATGGAAGCCGCCGACAAGGGCAAGGCCTACTCGCAGGGTCTGCTCGACAAGGCGGTCAAGAAAGGGCGCAGCACGCCCGAGAAGCGCGACGCGCTGCTCGCGCGCATCGCGCCGACGATCGACTACGCGGCGCTGAAGGGCTGCGACCTGGTGATCGAGGCGGTGTTCGAGGACCGCGCGGTCAAGGCCGACGTGACGGCCAAGGCCGAGGCGGTGATCGGCGACGGTGCGGTGTTCGCGTCCAACACCTCGACGCTGCCGATCACCGGACTGGCACAGGCGAGTTCGCGGCCGGCGCACTTCATCGGCCTGCACTTCTTCAGCCCGGTCGACAAGATGCCGCTGGTCGAGATCATCGTCGGCGCGAAGACCGACGATGCGACGCTGGCGCGCGCCTTCGACTTCGTGCTGCAGATCGGCAAGACGCCGATCGTCGTCAACGACTCGCGCGGCTTCTACACGAGCCGGGTCTTCGCGACCTACGTGATGGAAGGCATCGCGATGCTGAAGGAAGGCGTGCACCCGCGCTCGATCGAGGTCGCCGGGCTGCAGGCCGGCATGCCGATGCCGCCGCTGGCGCTGCAGGACGAGGTGTCGCTGAGCCTGGGCCTGCACGTCGCCGAGCAGACCAGGAAGGACCTCGCCGCGGAGGGCAAGCCTTACGCCGAGCACCCGGGCATGGCGGTGATCCGCCAGCTGTGCGAGATCGGCCGCGTGGGCAGGAAGGCCGGCAAGGGCTTCTACGACTGGGGCGAGGGCGGCAAGGCGCTGTGGCCGGAACTGGGCCGGATGTTCCCGGTGGCCGAGCAGCAGCCGCCGCAGTCCGAACTGATCGACCGGCTGATGTTCGCCCAGGCCAACGAGGCCGCGCGCTGCCTGGAGGAGGGTGTGCTGCGCTCGGTCGCAGACGGCAACATCGGCTCGATCTTCGGCTGGGGCTTCGCGCCTTTCCACGGCGGCGCGTTGCAGTTCATCGACGCGATGGGGGCGAAGGCCTTCGTCGCCCGCGCGCGGGAACTGGCGGCGGCATTCGGGCCGCGCTTCGAGCCCGCGGCGGTGGTCCTGAAGGCGGCGCAGCAGGGGAAGATGCTGCGCGCCTGACGCCGCACCTGCGCTACCGCAACCGGATCGACTCGCGCAGCGACTCGGTGCGCTCGGCGGCGCGAACGTCCAGCCGCAGCTCCCAGTGGCCGGGCATATGGAACATCAGCCCCTGGGCCCGGTAATGCCCCGGCCCCAGCGGCTCGATGCTGGGGCGGTAGTTCATCCCGTGGCGGTGTTCGGGCATGGTGGCGTCCACGCGGGTGAGCACGGCGTCCGCGGGGCAGACCCGCACCTCGATGGCGAAGTGCCGACCCACGGCGATCGGTTCGCCCTCGACCTGCCAGCTCGCCTGCACCGCGCCTTGCTGCAGCGCCGGCGCGGGCAGCGGGCAGGCCTGGGCGGCCAGCGGCACGATCGCCAGCATCGCCGCCGCCCTTCGGGCGAAGGCAGGTGCGTTCATCGCGTTGCCTGCGCGCGCTGGAGCATGCCGCCGAACAACGCCTCGCCGTTCTTGTAGGCGATGCGCTCGGCGACCTCGGCCGGCAGGTCGGCGAGCCAGCGGCGCGACCAGTCGGCGTGCTCGACGACGAAGTGCCAGCGCTCGGGCGTGAAGGTGTCGGTGCCGACCATGAAGCGGTCCGGGAACTCCAGGAACACCGCACGCCAGGCCGGGTCGACCTTGCCGTCGCTCGCGTGGTCGCTGCGGAAGGCCAGGTCGCACCAGAGGTTGCGGTGCCTGCGCAGCATCTCGCGCACCTTCTGCGGATCGTCGAAGCCCGAGTGCGCCCACAGGATCCGCGCGGTCGGGTCCTGCCGGAACTGGCGCTCGATGGCCTCGGCGTCGGAATGCGAGTGCAGGTACAGCTTGTATTCCTTCGCCAGTTCGACGACGCGGCGCATCACCGGCAGGTCGGCGTCTGCGCCGTAGACGTGGTATTCGCCGATGGCGACGTAGCGGTTCGCTTTCAGGCGCGCCTCGAGGTGAGGGATGATGCTCGGGTCGCGCAGCCACGACGCCGTCTCGCCGCGCTGGCGGTACGGGCGCAGCACCGGAATCACGAGGTCGGGCGCCTCGGCGTAGAGCCTCTGCGTCCCGTCGTCGCTGCTGCTGGAGACCATCGCCGCCCGCAGCCCCGCCTTGCGCAGGATCGCGATCGCCTCCTTCGGCGGAAGCTGCTCCCAGGCGTCATGGCTGTAGTGCAGGTGCGAATCGAAGATCGGCAGCGGCGACGCGGCGCTCACGCCAGACGCCAGCATCAAGATGCACAGCAGGGTGGCGGCACGGCTCATCGGTGGTCTCCATCGACGGACATCTTGGCAGCGATGATCACACGGACCGACCGGCAGGGCGCCCGGGGATGCCGATGGCCCTGATGGCGTCGGGCATCGGCCGATGCCGCACCGCGCACCGACGTGCATTGGGCCGTAGTCCGATTTCGGACTATCATGAGCGACATGTCCAGAAACGGAGGTCCGACATGAGCGCCGTCCTCGATCCGCCGGTCCCCGCGGTCTCGCCGCAGCAGATGTCGGCGGCCGGCCTGCGCGCGTTCGCGCGGATCGCCGAGGCCTGGGGCCTGTCGGTCGACGAGCAGATCTGCCTGCTCGGGGCGCCGGCGCGATCGACCTTCTTCGCCTGGCGCAAGCAGCCCGACAAGGCGAGTTTGCCGCGCGACACGCTCGAGCGGCTGTCCAACCTGCTCGGCATCTACAAGAGCCTGCAGATCCTGCTGCCCGATGCGGCCGCCGCCGACGCCTGGGTGCGCAAGCCCAACAGCGCGCCGATCTTCGGCGGGCGCTCGGCATTGCAGCAGATGCTGGCCGGCAACGTCAGCGACCTGAACCTGGTGCGCCGCTACCTGGACGGCGCGCGCGGCGCCGGCTGGGCTTGAGCGAGGCGCCGGTCCGCCGGATCCGCTGGCGCGAGGCCTGCCGCATCGTGCCGACGCGCTACCCGACGATCTATCTGTACGACCGCGTCGCCGACGCCGCCGACTTCGACGCGCTGTACGCGCTGGAGGCGATGACCAACGAGCGCCTCCGCGAGCAGGCCGGGCAGATCGAGCGGGTGGCGCCCGCCGACCGGCTGTTCGGGCCCGGCAGCGGGCCGATCATGGCGGCGTTCACGCACGTCAATCCGCTGGGCAGCCGCTTCTCCGACGGATCCTACGGCGTCTTCTACGCCGCCCACACACGCGCCACCGCCACCGCCGAGACGGCCTACCACCACGGCCGTTTCCTGCGCGCGACGAACGAGGGGCCGATGCACCTGTCGATGCGTGTCTACCGCGTCGCGATCGACGGCCGGCTGCACGATCTGCGCGAGGGCTTCGACGCCGAGCACGCGCCTGACGACTACGGTGCCGCGCGAGCGCTCGGCGCACGGCTGCGCGCAGCGGGCTCGGGCGGGGTCGCCTACCGCAGCGTGCGCCACCCGCGCGGCGAGTGCGTCGGCCTGTTCCGGCCGCGCGGCGCCTCAGGCTGCGTGCATTCGGCCTACCTGCTCTACGTCTGGGACGGAGAGCGCTTCTCCGACATCTACGAGAAGGTCGAATGACGGAGCGCTTCGACCGGCTGGATGCCTTGCGCGGCGTCGCCATCGTCTGGATGGTCCTGTACCACTTCGCCTACGACCTGAACCATTTCGGCTTCTTCACGCCGCGCTACCAGTTCTTCGTGGATCCGTTGTGGACGACGCAGCGCACGATCATCCTCAGCCTGTTCCTGTTCAGCGCCGGCTTCGGCCAGGCGGCGGCGCTGGCGGCGGGGCAGAGCTGGCGCCGCTTCTGGCGACGCTGGGCGATGGTGGCCGGCTGTGCGGCGTTGGTCAGCATCGGCTCGTCGCTGATGTTCCCGAAGAGCTGGATCGCCTTCGGCGTGCTGCACGGCATCGCGGTGATGCTGATCGTCGTCCGCCTGACCGCGCGCTGGGGCGTCTGGCTGTGGCCGCTGGGTCTGGTCGCGGTGCTGCTGCCGCGGATGTTCGGCCACCCGTTCTTCGACCAGCCTTTCGCGCACTGGACCGGCCTGGTCACGCGCAAACCGATCACCGAGGACTGGGTGCCGGTGCTGCCCTGGCTGGGCGTGATGTGGTGGGGCAGCGCGGCCGGGCAGTGGGTGCTGGCGCGTCGACGCCACTGGGTCACCGGGCCGCTGTCCGGGACGGCGGCGCCGCTGGCGCTGCTCGGGCGCTGGAGCCTGACCGTCTACATGGTCCACCAGCCCTTGCTGATCGGATCGATCCTGGCCTGGCGTGCCCTGGCGACGGGCTAGCATCCGCGGATGAGCACCCAGATCCTGTTCGGCTTCCACGCGGTGACGGTGCGGCTGAAGACCGCGCCGGCGTCGGTCCTCGAGGTGCATGTCGACACCAGCCGGCGCGACGCGCGCATGCGCCAATTCGTCGCGCGGGCGCGCGAGGCCGGGGCGCGGATCATCGACAGCGACGGCGAGCGCCTCGGCCAGCTCGTCGGCAATCCGCGCCACCAGGGCGTCGCCGCGCGCGTGACGGCGCTCGCGCCGAGGCACTCGCTCGACGAGGTGCTCGACGCCGTCGACGGCCCGCCGCTGGTGCTGGTTCTGGACGGCATCACCGACCCGCACAACCTCGGCGCCTGCCTGCGCGTGGCCGACGGCGCCGGCGTGCATGCGGTGGTCGCGCCGAAGGACCATGCCGCCGGGCTCAATGCCACCGTCGCCAAGGTCGCCAGTGGCGCCGCCGAGACCGTGCCCTACCTGATGGTCACCAACCTCGCGCGCACGCTCGGGGAACTGAAGGAGCGGGACATCCGGGTGATCGGCACCAGCGAAGACGCCGAGCGCACGATCTACGAGGCCGACCTCCGCGGCCCGGTCGCGCTGGTGCTCGGCGCCGAAGGCGCGGGCATGCGCCAGCTGACGCGCAGGACCTGCGACGAGCTGGTGCGCATCCCGATGGCCGGCGCGGTCGAGAGCCTGAACGCGTCGGTGGCCGCCGGCGTCTGCCTGTTCGAGGCCCTGCGCCAGCGCCGCCATGGATGAGGCGCTGGCGGCGGTCCGACGGCGTGTCGCGCAGGCACGGCGGATCTGCGTGCTGACCGGCGCCGGCATGTCGGCCGAGAGCGGCATCGCCACCTTCCGCGACGCGCTGACCGGACTGTGGTCTCGCTTCGACCCGGCCCAGCTGGCCAGCGAGGACGGCTTCCGCGCCGACCCGCAGAACGTGTGGGACTGGTACGCCGAGCGCCGCGAAGGCGTGCGCAGGGCGCAGCCGAACGCCGGCCATCGGGCCCTCGGCGCCTTCGCCGCGCGACGGCCCGGCGTGCTGACGCTGGTCACGCAGAACGTCGACGACCTGCACCAGCGCGCCGGCAACGCCGACGCGATCCGGCTGCATGGCGACATCCTGCGCGACCGCTGGCTCGAACCCTGCACCGGCCGCCCGGCGTGCGACCCGGCGGCTGCGAGGCCCGGCCGGCCGCCGCGCTGCGTCGAGTGCGGCGGCCCGGTCCGCCCCGGCGTGGTCTGGTTCGGCGAGATGTTGCCCGAAGGTGCGATCGAGGCCGCGCAGCGGGCAGCCGCGCGCTGCGAGCTGATGCTGGTGGTCGGCACCTCGGGCGCGGTGTGGCCGGCGGCGGGGCTGGCCGGGCATGCGCGCGAGGCCGGCGCCCATGTGGTCATCGTCAACCCCGACCGCAGCGAACTCGACCTGCAGGCCGACGTGCTGCTGCGCGGCACCGCCGCCGGCGTGCTGCCGGCGCTGCTGGCCCCCTGATCGCTACACTGGGGCATGCCCGTCATCGAAGTCCGCCACCCGCTGGTCCGCCACAAGGTCGGCCTGCTGCGCGAGGACGACATCTCGACGAAGAAGTTCCGCGAGCTGACGAACGAGCTCGGCCGCCTGCTCGCCTACGAGGCGACCGCCGACTTCCCCCTCGGCAAGGCGACGATCGAATGCTGGAGCGGGCCGGTCGAGATCGACCAGATCGCCGGCCGAAAGGTCACCGTGGTGCCGATCCTGCGCGCCGGGCTGGGCATGCTCGACGGCGTGCTGGACATGATCCCGAACGCCAAGGTCAGCGTCGTCGGCCTGTCGCGCAACCACGAGACGCTGCAGCCCGAGCACTACTTCGAGCGCTTCGTCGGCCACCTCGACGAGCGCACCGCGATCATCGTCGACCCGATGCTGGCGACCGCCGGTTCGATGATCGCGACGGTCGACCTGCTCAAGAGCAAGGGTTGCAAGGACATCCGTGCGCTCGTGCTGGTGGCCGCGCCCGAAGGCGTGCGCGCGCTCGACGCGGCGCACCCGGACGTGCGCTGCTGGACGGCGGCGATCGACAGCCACCTCAACGAGGTCGGCTACATCATTCCGGGCCTCGGCGATGCCGGGGACAAGATCTTCGGGACCAAATGAAGACCAGACTCATCATCTCGATCGCTGCGCTGGCACTCACCGCCTGCACGCAGGAGACGCAGAACCAGCTCAAGCGCGGCATCCAGAACTGGACCGGGACGAACGGCGTGCTCGAGGTCTACTCGGGCAACCAGGTCGTCAAGCGCTTCCTGAAGGTCGACAAGCTGTCGACGGCATTGGGCACCAGCGACGACAAGCCGCGCAGCTACCGCTTCGGCTACGGCGTGCTCGACGAGAACCTGAACGGGGTCGCCGACGAGGGCGAGAAGCGGATCTACTTCGAGATCGGCGACTTCAACGCCTACGTCTTCTACGAGAGCCCGCGCTGACGCCGGCGCCAGCGGCGGCCAAGCAGGCCAGCGGCGATCAGCACGCCGCCGAGCACCGCGTAGGGCGTCGGGTCGGCGGCCTCGGCGCCATCGCCCCGGCCGACGATCGGTGCGAACGGGGACCAGCTCGGCGGCTTCGGCGGCGCGAGGTCGACGTTCAGCGACTGCCATCCGCCCGCTGCGGCAGGCAATGACAACGCAGCGAGCGCCCAATGCGGCGCGGTCTCGCTGGCTTCCGCCGACGGGATGACCGCCTGCTCCCCGGGGATCGGCGCGGCCATCGACGCCGATGCTGCGGCAAGGACCAACGCGCCGACGGCCGCGGCGACGGTGGGTGCGAGCAGGGCGGGGGACTTCATCGATCCAACAGGCTAGCCCGGTGCCGACGGCCCGTCACCCCCTGAAACGGGGTGCCACCCGGCCGGGCGCGGCGAGCGTGATAAATCACCGCGCGGTGCAGACCAACCCCAACGCGCCCGGCTCAGCCGTGCGCGCTCCGGCGGCGCAGCATGCGCGTGCTCCACAGGCTGAGTCCGATCGCGATCGCGAGCCAGAACATCGCGATGCCGGGCAGCGGCGCGAAGCCGGCGGCGGCGATCATCGCGCCGCCTCCGGCCGCGCCGACGGCCTGACCGAGGTACATGGCCGACGTGTTCAACGCCATCAATGCCGCCGCGAGGCCGGGCGCGGCGGCGCCGAGCCGGGCCTGCTGCGCCGAGTTCGACGAGAAGCAGCCCAGGGCCCAGGGCGTCAGCACCAGGGCCATCGCCCAGGCTGTCTGCGCCAGTGGCCACAACAGCACGGAGCAGGCGATGCCGAGCAGTCCGATCGCCACGCAGCGGCTCGCGCCGAGACGGTCGATGTAGCGGGTCAACAGCAGGTTGCCGGTCAGGCCGAAGACGCCGAACCAGAGGAAGAGCATGCTGATGCCCAGCGCGCTGGCGCCCAGTTCGATGCTGTAGTACGGCGCGAAGTAGGAGAAGAGCGTGAACTGGCCGGCGGCACTGCAGGCGGTGACGAAGACGATGCCCATCAGCGCCGGGTGCGTCAGGGTCTGGCGCCAGTCGGCGAAGGACATCGGCGCCGGCTTGATGCCGGACGGCATCGTGCGCCAGACCCACCAGGCGGCGGGCGCGCTGAGCAGGGCGACCAGCCCGAAGGCCCAACGCCAGCCGAACTGTTCGCCGATGTAGCTGTGCACCGGCATGCCGATCACCGACGCGATCGACCAGCCGAGGAAGATGAAGGTGATGGCGCGGCCGCGGTCGGCCGGCGGCGTCATCGCGCTCAACGCGGCGGCGGCCTGAGGCGTGAACGCCGCGGCCGCCAGCACGCCGATCGCGCGCACAGGCAGCAGCGCCGCGAAGCTCGGCATCAGTGCCGCTGCGGCGTGCCCGGCCGCGTACCAGACCAGCGTGAAGACGAGGAAACGGCGTCGGTCGACGCCGCCGACGGCCGCTGCGATCAGCGGTGCGCCGAAGCACACGACCGCGGCCGACACCGCCACCAGCTGCCCGCCCACCGCGACCGACACCTGCAGCGAGCGCACGATGTCGTTCAACGAGACGGCGCCGACCATCACGACCCAGCCGATCGCGAAGTTGCGCGCCAGCAAGGCCTACCAGCGCGGCGGCGTTGCGCCGCGCGGGCTCACCGGATCACCTTCAGCGCGTCCGGGTTGACGATGCCGGTGGGCTTGCCTTCGACGAAGTTGACGACGTTGTCGAACGCGGCCCCGAAGTAGAGCTCGTAGCTTTCCTGCTCGACGTAGCCGATGTGCGGGGTGCAGACCGCGTTCTCCAGCCGCAGCAGCGGCGTGCCCTGCAGGATCGGCTCGCTCTCGTAGACGTCGACCGCGGCCATGCCGGGCCGGCCGCGGTTCAGCGCGGCGACCAATGCGCCCTCGGCGACGAGTTCGGCGCGCGAGGTGTTGACGAACAGCGCGCTGCGCTTCATCCGCGACAGGTCGTCGAGCGTGACGACGCCGCGCGTCGCATCGACCAGCCGCAGGTGCAGGCTCAGCACGTCGGCGCGCTCGAACAGCGTGTCCTTGTCTGGGGCGGTCGCCAGCCCGGCGGCGGCGGCGCGCTCGCGCGACGCCTCGCTGCCCCAGACCATCACCTCCATGCCGAAGGCGCGGCCGTAGCCGGCCACGAGCTGGCCGATCTTGCCGTAGCCCCACAGGCCCAGGGTCTTGCCGCGCAGCACCGAGCCGATCCCGAAGTTTGGTGGCATCGACGCGGCGCGCAGGCCGCTCTGCTGCCAGGCGCCGTGCTTGAGGTTGCCGATGTACTGCGGCAGCCGGCGCATCGACGCCATGATCAGCGCCCAGGTCAACTCGGCCGGCGCCACCGGCGAGCCGACGCCTTCGGCCACCGCGATGCCCAGACGGGTGCAGGTGTCGACGTCGATGTGCGGGCCGACCCGGCCGGTCTGCGCGATCAGCTTCAGTCGCGGCAGCTTCTCCAGCAACTGGCGCGGGAAGTGCGTGCGCTCGCGGATCAGCACCAGGATGTCGGCGTCGCGCAGGCGGACCGACAACTGACCGATGCCCTTGACCGTGTTCGTGAAGACCTTGGCGTTCAGGCTCTCCAGCCGACTGGCGCAATGCAGCTTGCGCACCGCGTCCTGGTAGTCGTCCAGGATGATGATGTTGAAGCCCGTGCTCACGGCGGCATTGTGCCTTGCGCAGTACGATCGCCGGATCGACTTCAGCCCCGGAGGTGGCGCGTGTCCCTGACGATGCATTCGGCCAGCGTGCCGGTCTTCGAGCGCATGCTCGGCAACCTGCTGGTCTGGCTGGACAAGGCCGAGGCTCACGCGACAGCGCGCCGGTACGACCCGAACAGCTTCCTCGCGCTGCGGCTGGCGCCGGACATGCTGCCCTTCGTGCGCCAGGTCCAGATCGCCAGCGACGCGGCCAAGGGCTGTGCCTGTCGGCTGTCGGGCAGCGAGATCCCGAAGTGGGGCGACCAGGAGGCGACGCTCGACGAACTCCGCCAGCGTGTGCGGCGGACGATCGAGTTCGTGCGCTCGGTGCCGGCGGAGCAGTTCGCCGGTTCGGAGTCGCGCGAGATCGTGATCCCGCTGCGCGACCGCGACCCGGCGCGCTTCGACGGCGAGAACTACCTGCGCCAGTGGGCGCTGCCGAACTTCTTCTTCCACGTCACCACCGCCTACGCGCTGCTGCGCCAGGCGGGGGTGGAACTCGGCAAGGGCGATTACCTCGGCGGCTGAGCCGGCCGAGGACGGTCGTTCAGAACGACGCGAAGCCGCTGCGCGGCGCGAGATCGGGGAACAGCGAGTCGATGCTGCGGCGCAGCGTCCGGCGCGTGTCGCGCCGGCGGTCGTCGCCTCCGGCCAGCGCGGCGAACAGGTGGCCGCGCAGCAGCAGCAGGTCCTCGGGCTGTTCGGCGCTGCGCACCTGCTCGCGCAGCCAGCGCCCGGCGTCGCCGTCGATCGCCGCCGCGGCGCGCACGAACTGGTCCTTCAGGTCGACGAAGACCCGGCGCGCGGCCAGCCGGGCCAGCCGGTCGTGCGGCAGGCCGGCGCCCGGCAGGGGGCCGCAGGACTCGAAGTGGCGGGGGGCGGCTTGCATCGCCGGGCTCACAGCGGGACGAAGCCGGACCGCGGCGAGCGGGTCGGGAAGTGGCGGTTGAGCGACTGCACGCGGCGCTCGGCCTCGGCCTGGCTGTGCTGCAGCGCCACCACCCGGTAGACGTCGGTGCGCAGGTGCCAGAGGTCGCGCAGCGAGTAGGTGCGGCCGATGCGGTCCCAGACCTCGCCGGCCTCGGGCACGGACAGGTCGACGATGCAGTCCTGGAAGTCGTCGCGCACCTGCTGCAGCCGACCGCTGGGCGGCGCCGCGTCCTGCGGCGCCGGAGCGAGCAGCCAGAACAGCGCCCGGTGCCACAGCGAGTCCGGTGCCTGCCGCAGCGACGGCGGCACGACTTCGACGCGCAGGCCGCTCGAGACGGCGGACGGACGACCGCGTCGGAACGGGGACGGCAGGGACAGGTGCATGGACTGTGTCATCGGCGTCAACACGTAAAGCTTGAGGCATTGTTCACGCGGCCGATGACGGCAAAGCGACGAGGACCGGCGAAAAGGCCGGCCAGTTCCGCGCTGGCGCGCGGACGACGGGGTCAGACGTCGCCGTAGCGGGCCTTGCGGCCGGCGGTGTACTGCCACCAGGGCTGGGGCGGCGCGCCGCGCATGAAGTCCGCGGCGGCGATGAAGGTGTCGAGCACGCAGGGATCCTGGCGACGGCCGGCGGCCCGGCACAGCGCCTGGTAGAGCTCGAAGGGATCTCGCCGCAGCAACTCGCGCGGCGAGCGGACGCCGATGCGGCGCAGATCGGCGGCGATCGACGGCCCGATGTTCGGGAGCTGCTCGAGCTGCTCGCATTCATCGGCGTGGCTGGCCTTGCGCGGCTTGGGCGCGCGCGGCGGCGCCGGCGGGCTGTGGAGCGCGGCCATCGTCACATCATCATGTTGTTGCGGATCAGCCCGACGGCGATGCCCTCGAGCTCGAAGTCGACGTCGCCGAAGGGCACGACGATGGTCTCGAAGTCGGGGTTCTCGGGGATCAGCTCGATCGTCGTGCGGGTGCGGCGCAGGCGCTTGACGGTGACGTCGTCGCCTAGG
>CALJUI010000418.1 GCA_937975735.1 uncultured Rubrivivax sp. | reverse complement strand
TCGCCTCCTGCGCCGTGATCGTGCTGTTCGCGCTGATGGTCGCGATCACCGCCGACGGCCGCGCCATCGAGGTGCTTGCCGCCCGCGAGCGGCGCAAGGCGCGGGCGGCGCCGGGCTCGTCGGGCTGGGCGTCGGCGCCGCGGGTGCCGCTCGTCGACCGCGGCCGCTTCCTGCCGGCCGCCGACGCGATGCCGCCGGCGGTGCGCACGGCCGAAGACCTGCGCGCGCCGTTCTCGGCGCTGCTCGACAACCGCCTCTACGGCCTGTGCTTCAGCCCTTATGCGGAAGGGCAGGACACCGACGACCGGCTGACCGTGGCGCAGATCCGCCGCCGCATCGACATCGTCGCGCCGTACACGCGCTGGGTGCGGACCTTCGCCTGCACCGGCGGTCACGAGCTCATCCCCGCCGAAGCGCATGCCAAGGGCCTGAAGACGATGGTGGGCGCCTGGATCGGACACGACCGGGAGCGCAACGAGCGCGAGATCCGGACTCTCGTCGACCTCGCGAAGCAGGGCCTGGTGAACGTGGCCGTGGTCGGCAACGAGGTGCTGCTGCGCGACGAGCTGCCCGAATCCGAACTGCTGGCCTACGTCCGGCGGGTTCGCGAGGCGATCGGCGACGACGACGTGCGGGTGGGCTGCGTCGACGCGTACTACCAGTTCCTGGAGCGGCCCGCGCTGGTCGCGGCCTGCGACGTCGTCCTGCCGAACTGCTACCCGTTCTGGGAAGGCGCCGACGTCGCGGTCGCGCCGCTGTACCTGCGTCGCATGCACGCGCTGGTGCAGGCGGCGGCCGGCGAGAAGCCGGTGATCGTCGCCGAGACCGGCTGGCCGGGCCAGGGGCAGACGGTGGGCGAGGCCGTGCCGTCGGCCGAGCACGCGATGCGCTACTTCGTCGAGGTGCAGGACTGGGCCCGGCGCGAAGGCATCAAGCTGTTCTGGTTCTCGTCCTTCGACGAGCCGTGGAAGGTCGGCCAGGAGGGTGAGGTCGGCGCGCAGTGGGGCCTGTGGGGCAAGGACGAGCGGCTCAAGTACGCGAGCCCGACGCGCTGAGCGCGAAGGTCGCGATGGCATGCGCCGGCAGCGTGGCCGACCACGCCTGACCGTCGATCGCCAGTCGCAGCGGTGCCTCGCCGTCGCCGAGGTTGACGGCAACGACCGCCACCGAACCGCCGTCGTGAATGAAGGCTGTCACCAGCACCGCTTCGCGCGACGACGACGCCAGCACGCGCTCGGCGCCCGGGCGGATGTGGCGCGCGAAGTGGCCGATCGCGAAGAACGAGCTCTGGTGCTGCAGGCCGTCGGCATCCCGGGTGGCCAGCACCGGCGCGCTGCACAGGTTGCCGACATGGTTGGGCCCGCCGTCGTCGTCGAGCAGCAGGTTCCAGTCGATCCAGCCGACCGTCCAGCGGTTCAGGTCGTTGACGATCGAGCGCGCATAGCGCTCGGCCAGCGCCCAGCTGCCGTGGTGGGGCCCGCCTTCCTGGCAGCCTTCGGTGAACAGCAGCTGCTTGTCGGGCCAGGCGTCGTGCACCAGGCGCACCTGGTCGAATTGGTCCTCGCCGTACCAGTGGAAGCCGGTGCCCCAGACATACTTCGCGGCCGCAGGATCACGGTAGATCACGCTGGCCCGCTCGACGAGCACATCGCGGTTGTGGTCCCAGACGACGATCTTCACGTCGCCCAGGCCGGCGGCGTGCAGGGCCGGGCCCAGGTGGTCGCGCACGAAGTCGCGCTCCTGCTCGGCCGAGTACAAGCACGAGTCCCAGCGCTGGTGGGCTTCCGGTTCGTTCTGCACCGACACACCCCAGACCGGGATGCCCTCGTCGGCGTAGGCCTGGATGAAGCGCACGTAGCAGCGGGCCCAGGCGTCGCGACACTCGGGCCGCAACCGGCCACCCTCGTTCATGCGGCCGGTGTCCTTCATCCACGCCGGAGGGCTCCACGGCGAAGCCAGCAGCCGGATCGGCCGGCCGGCGGCGCGCTGCGCGGCGCGGATCATCGGGATCAGCGCCTGCCGGTCGCGCTCGATGGAGAAGCTCGACAGCGCCGTGTCGCCGGATTGCTCGACATGCGCGTAGTTGCCGAGCGAGAAGTCGCAGCTGCCCATGGGTACCCGGCACAGCGTGTAGCCGTGGCCCTGCGCGGGGTCGGGGTCGAAGTGCTCACGCAGGAGGCGCTCGCGGAGCGCTTCGGGCAGTCGTCGCCAGGTGACGGCGGCGGCTTCGGTGAACGCGCCGCCGAAACCCAGCAGGCGCTGGAAGCGGCGCGTGGTGTCGACCCATACGCGCACCTCGCCCGGCGCGGCGTGCGCGTCGGCGCGCGCTGCCAGATCCGGCTGAGGCTCGAGCCGCTCGCCGCCGCCGAGGCTGCTGAGCAGCCAGCGCAGCGGTGCCGTCACCGGGACCAGTGGATGTCGTCGATGCGCAGCAGCGGCAGCCCGGTCAGGTTCTGCGGCTTGCCGGTGAAGCTGTAGCGGTCGGCGATCACGAAGCGGAACTTGACCAGCCGCAGGTCGAGCTTCGGATTGACGGCCAGGAACGCGGAGACCGGGATCGACACGTCGCACCAGACGTTCGAGTTGCAGTAGCCGTACTGGCCCGGCGCGACCTGCACGAAGGCCTCCTGGATGTCGCGATCCTCGGTGTCGGTGCTGATGCCGACCTCGATCTGGCCCGGATAGCCGTCGCTGCGCACCCGGAAGTTCAGCCGGCCGGCGGCGAAGTCCGCCAGGTTCTCGGTGCCGTCGTCGGCGGCGCGCAGGAACAGGCCCCAGCCGAAGTTCACCGGGTTGGGCGTGATCTCCAGGTGGGCACCGCCATCGGCGCTGGCCGGCGCGACGCTGGCGTCGCGCCACGAGGTGCTGGCGAACGGGTCCCAGCGCAGGCCGGTGGCCCGGGTTTCGCCGGCGGTGGCCATGTCGGCATACAGCGTGTATCGCGCCGACGGCACGGCCGGGCGAATCGTCGGCGGCACCCACTTCACGGCGTCGGCCGGCGTGTAGCTGCCGGCCTCGCAGGTCCAGGTGACGCCGCAGGTGCCCAGCGACTGCACCACGTAGCGCGCCTCGCGGGCGGCGTTGAACAGGCCCCAGCCGTCGTCGCCCTGCTTCCACGGCTCGTCGAAGGCCTGGAAAACGAATACCGCCTTCGGGCCGACCGGATCGGCCCGCCCTTCACGTGCCCAGGCCTGCATCGCATCGAAGTACATCTTCTGGTTCACCGGGTGAGCGCGGAAGGCCAGGTTCGGCCCGCCCGGCGTGTCCACGGCCGTCCAACCGGTCTCGCCGATGACCACCGGCAGGTGCGCGAGGTTCAGCTGGGCGAGCCCCTTGCGAGCCCGCGCGAGCTGGTCCTTGGCCGCGGCCACGGCGGCATCGACCATGGCCTGTGCACGCCGGTCGGCAGCCACCGATTTCTGGCGCCAATCGAACTCGCTCGGGTTGTAGAAGGTGTCGAGGAAGGGGTAGACGTGGACCGCCGCGAAGTCGATCACGGCGCCGATCTCGGCCGGGACCGATTGCCAGAACAGGAAGTTGTCGTTGGTGGTCACCGGCTGGGCGACCGCGTCGCGCACGTACTTGATGTAGCGCGCCATGTCGGCCACCGGCACCTTGTGCGTGGACCACTCCACCATGGTCTCGTTGCCGACGCTGACCGCGAGCACGAGGCCCGGGAACTGATTGGCCAACTGAATGGCGGCGTCGAGCTCGACGATGTTGGCAGCCTCGTCGGCGGGGCTGTTGATCGGGTTGGGGTAGGCGCCCAGCTGCACCTTCAGGTCCAGACCGTTGTCGCGGATGACCTCGAGCACGGTGCGCGAGAAGATGCTGCTGGTGAACAGGCGGATGGTGCCGATGCCGGTGGCCTGGACCAGGCGCAGGTCCTGCAGCACGTTGGCTGGCGTGATGACCTCGAAGGGCAGGTCATCCACGCTGGCGGCCGTGCGGTAGGGCGAGTAGTTGATGGCAGTGCGCGTCAGGAACTCTTCGGACAGGGCGCGCCGATCGGCCTGCGAGACGGCCTGCGGCGTGTAGCCGCCGCCGCCACAGGCCACAACGATCATGGCCAGACCCAGCGAGAGGGCGAAGGCCAGGATTCGGTGAACGGTACCTGGCCGCGCGTGGAGCCGATTGGACATCATGGGAAACCTCGGACTCAGAACTTGTAGTTCGCTTCGATCGATACCCAGTTGCCGCGCTTGGCAATGCGGGAGTCGATGTTCGAGAAAGCGTTGTGCGCCGGCATGCTCAACGGCGCCAGGCCCTTGCGGCCGTACCAGACGGCATTCAGCGATCCCGACACGCGCAGGCCGCCGCCGACGTCGTAGCCTGCGCCGATGGTGGCGAACAGGGCCGAGTTGCTCTGGCCGCGCTCGCTCGGGTTGTCGGTGCTGGCCTTGCCGAGGTAGGTCAGGCCGGTGTAGGCCACCCACTTCGGATTGACGTACTTGCGCAGTCCGAGCATGAAGTCGGTGGAGCGGGCCGAGTAGCCTGGGTTGGACATGCCGTTCGCATCGACCCCGCCCCAGTCGACGTTGAAGGGGTTGTTCCACTGCGCCAGCGCCCCTGTCGTCACCGGCACCGCATAGGCGCCGCTCCAGCGGTTGAAACGCACGCCACCGGAGACCTCGTAGGCCGTGCCGATCTGGTACTTGCCCAGCAACAGGAACATGCCCTGGCTGTTGCCGCCCAGTTGCGCGTCGTCACGGGCAGGGTTCGGCGTCAAGCCGGTGAAGGCGGCCTTGGCAAAGGCCGCCGCCGCGCCGTTGCGGGACGACTGCGCGACCGCCTCGACGAGCAGCGGGCCGCGGCCCCAGAGCGCCCACAATTCGATGAGCTCCGGCTTGTTGCGCTTGAAGCCAGTGTCACCCTGGTCGTAGGTGACTTCGAGCACCAGGTCGCCCTCGGCCACCCACAGCGGGCGCGTGGTGTAGCGCACCGCGTGGGTCAGGATGCCGTACGCGGCGCCGGAGTCGCTGAAGGCGGTCTGGCCGACGTCGGACGCGTAAGGGAAGTCGGCCCGGTTCCAGCCGCGCGACAGGAAGTTGCCGAGCATCACCGTGCCGTAGTACTCGTGCTCCAGGGTCACGCTGCGCTCGTACACCACGCCCGGCAGGTCGGGCTGGCCGTCGCGCCAGCGCTGCGAGTACGCAGCCCTGAACTTGAAGCCCTCCGGCAAGTCGAGCTTCAGCGCGAACGTGGGCTGGATCTGGACGCTGTCCGACGTCAGGCCGCCGAACTTCCGGCCGAGGGCGACGTCGTCGGCCCAGATGAAGTGGCGCGCCGCATCGGGATCGCGCTGGCACTTCTCGCAGCCGTTGCTGGCCCGCGCGAGGCTGACCTTGGCGAAACCCGTCAGGCTGAACGGCCCGACCTCGACGGCCCCGGCCGCCGGCACGGCGCCGAGACCGGCCACACCAAGCACGATGGGCAGCAGCCGGCCGGCCAGGCGCTTCGAAGTGGCGGCCGGGCGATCCGTGCTCGCCGGTGGACGAAGGAAGTGTTGCTGCATAGGTCAGGCCGCCTCGGGCTGGATGGAAAGCGATGAAAGCGCTTTCAGAGAATACTGTCGTCCGAGCGTCGGCGTCAACGCATCCACGCTGCGTATTTACCCTCGCCCGGCGGCGCCGACGCGGCCTGCGCGCGCGAAATATCCGGGTAAACGCGGGCGCACGATGAAAGCGCTTTCACGAACAATGCACGGGTGAGTCGTATCTGTGCGAAAAGGGGTCGATGATGACTGCATCCAACCGCTGCGGGAGCCGGTCGCCGGCTTCGGTCACCTGGAAGGCCCTGGTGGCCATGGCTGCGACCGCGGCCTGTGCCCTGCTGGCCTTTGCGTCACCGGCGGTCGCGCAGCCGGTCAAGCTCGGAGAGGGCACCTACTTCCTGTCGCCCAAGGCGGGCGACCCGTCGCTTCCGGCTGCGCCGTTCCGCACCGAGGCCATGCTCAAGCGGGCGGCGCCGACGAATCAGTGGTACTCGACGCTGGTCTTCAGCGACAAGCCCGACCCCATCTTCGTGCAGCCGATCACCGTGAAGACGACGCCGGCGGGGGTCGAGTTCGCGCTGCCGTCGAAGGAGGCCGTGCCCACCTGGCGGCAGGACATCGAGATCCGCTACCCGCACCGCGACCCGCTGGTGATCGCCCCCGTCGCCTTCGAGCCGGGCACCGCCAAGCTGGCGAACGCAGACGACTGGTCGATCGACATCTCGATGGCGCGCGGCAACGACGACCTGCGCACGACCGTGGCGCGGGGCCATCCCTACGCGTCGTTCCGGGTCACGCGCGGCGACCTGCGCGTGCGCCTGCCGGCCACCGGCCAGCGCCTGCACGCCCAGTCCGATCCCCGCGTGGTGGCGCTGAAGGTCGGCACCAAGACCTATGCGATGTTCGGCCCGACCGGCGTGAAGTGGGAGACGGTGTCGCCCACCGAGTGGATCGCCCGGCTGCCGGCGGGTGCCGGCTACCTGTCGGTGGCGGCCCTGCCGGACGACAAGGCCGAGACGCTGGCGCTGTTCACGCGCCACGCCTACGCCTTCATCCGGCAGACGCGCGTCGCGTGGCGCTACGACGAGGCCGCCAGCCGCGTCGAGACCACCTTCACCGCCACGACCCAGGTCATGGAGGGCCCCGACAACGGCCCGCTGCTCGGCCTGTACCCGCACCAGTGGTTCGGGAACGCGTCGGTGGAGGGGCGGCTCGGCCCGGCCTTCGACACCGTGCGCGGCCCGCTGCGTCTGTTGGCCGCACGCGAGTTCAAGACGACCACCACCTACAACGGTTTCGTGCCTTACTGGCCAGCGATCGCCAACCCCGAGCGCAAGGACCAGCTCGAGGACGTGATGGACAAGGACTTCCCGGTCGCCGGGCGCTACCTGCAGCAGGTGGGCAAGAGCGCCTACTGGGCCGGCAAGGGCCTGTTGCGCACGGTGAAGCTGGCCGAGCTGTTCGAGCAGAAAGGGGACCTCGCGCGCCGCGACCGCCTGCTGGGCATGGCCAAGAAGCGCGCCGAGGAATGGCTGGGCGGCAACAGCAGTCGCGGGTACGTGGCGCTCGACAAGGCCGTGGGCGCGGTCTCGATGTACCCCGAGGAGTTCTTCGCGGTCACCGAGATCAACGACCACCACTTCTGGTACGGCTACTTCATCCGCAGCGCGGCCGAGATCGGGCTGCGCGACCCGGCCTGGATCGCCAAGGACAAGTGGGGCGGCATGATCGAGCTGCTGATCGCCGACATCGCCACCACCGAGCGCGGCCGCGCCGACTTCCCCTTCCTGCGCAACTGGGACGCCTACGAGTCCCACACCTGGGCCAACGGCATCGGCAAGGGCGAGTTCGGCAACAACAACGAGTCCTCCTCCGAGTCGATCAACGCCTGGATCGGCCTCATCCTGTGGGGCGAAGTGACCGGCAACAAGGCGCTGCGCGACCTCGGCATCTACCTCTACACGAACGAGATCGAGGCCATCAACCACTACTGGTTCGACATCCACGGCCTCGTGTTCGCGCCGGAATACAAGAACGTCGAGGTCAGCCTGGTGTTCGGTGGCATGTACCAGCACAACACCTGGTGGACCGACGACCCGCGCCAGATCAAGGGCATCAACCTGCTGCCCGTGACCACCGGGCACACCTACCTGGGACGCGATCCGGCCTTCGTCAAGCGCAGCGTCGCCACGCTGCCGGCCGACACCGCGCTGTGGAACAGCTTCGCGAAGAAGCCCAACCCGCCCCCGCCGAAGGACATCTGGCAGGACATCTTCGCCAAGTACCTGGCGCTCGCCGACCCGGCCGCGGCGCTGGAGACCTGGGAGCGCTGGGGGTCGGTGGAGGCCGGTTCGTCGCGCAGCTACACGCTGAGCTTCATGCTCGGCCTCGAGGCCATGGGCCTGCCGGACTTCGGCGTCACCGCCGACACGCCGCTGCACGCGGTCTTCAAGCGCGCCGACGGCCGCCGCACGTACCTGGCGTTCAACGCGCGCAAGACGCCGCTGGAGCTGCGCTTCAGCGACGGGCAGCGCCTGACCGTGGCACCGGGCCAGCTCGCGCGGGTGCAGACGCCCTGACCGGCCACATGCGGATCCGCACGGCCGGACGGGCGCGCGCGACAGGTTCGCGCGTCAGGGAAAGCGAGGGGGCCTTGCGCCTTGCCAACCCGGCCCCGAAGTGCCGATACTACTGAAAGCGCTTTCATGTTCAGGCGGGTCGCGCCCGCCTCGACGATCAGGACACCGACCATGAAGACCCGCCGCCCCATCCTGTCGCTCGCTGCCGCCGCGGCAGCCGCGCTGTCGTTCACGCTCTCCGGCTGTGGCGGCGGCAACGCCGAGGCGCCGCCGGACAACACCGTCACGGCGGTCGCCGCCGGGGTGCCGGTGGTGACGATCACCAACAACGTGCCGGCGGACACCGCCACCGGCCCGATCACTTTCACCTTCTCGTTCAACGTCGACGTCGGCGTCAGCTTCACGGCCGACGACGTGGTCGTGGTGGACGGCGGCAAGGGTGCGTTCACACGCACCGGCGCCAGCTGGACGCTGGTCGTGACGCCGGCGGCCAACAGCGCCGGCACGGTCTCGGTCACCGTCCCGGCCGGCGCGGTGTCCGGTCCCACCGGCGCCGCCAACGCGGCGGTGACGGCGCAGAAGGCGTTCGACACGCGCGTCGTGGCACCGCCGCCTCCGCCGACTGGCGACGTTGTGCTGGCCGACTTCGACGCCGTGCTGCCGCCGGTGGCCGGGTTCGAAGGCGCCGAAGGCAGCGCCGTCGCGCCCTGCCCGGCCGGCGGCGGCACGGGCAACTGCTTCATGGTGCTGCGCTCGGGCGGCCAGGTCTTCGCGCTCGGCATCATCGAGACGACGGTGCCGATCACCGCCACACGGCGCACGATCTCGGCGCAGGTCTTCTCGCCGACGGCCGGCATCCCGATGGTGCTCAAGCTCGAGGGCCCGGGCGGCGCCAACTCCGGCGACGTGACGGCCAACGAGACCGTGGTCGCCGGGTGGCAGACCCTGACCTGGACCTTCACCGGCATCGACCTGAGCAAGACCTACAACAAGATGGTGCTGCTGCCGAACCTGGGCACCGTCGACGCGCCGCCCGGCAAGACGTACGCCTTCGACGACATCACGCTGATCCCGGCGGCGGCGCCGTCCGCCACGGTCCTGGCCAACTTCGACGACGTGGCACCGCCGGTGGCCGGCTTCGAAGGGGCCGAAGGCAGCGCCGTCTCGGCGTGCCCGGCCGGCGGCGGCGCGGGCAACTGCTTCAACGTGCTGCGCTCGGGCGGCCAGGTGTTCGCGCTCGGCATCATCGAAACCACCGTGCCGGTGGCTGCCGACCGCCTGACGATCTCGGCGCAGGTCAACTCGCCGACCGCGGGCATTCCGATGGTGCTCAAGCTCGAGGGCCCGGGCGGCGCCAACTCCGGCGACGTGACGGCCAACGAGACCGTGGTCGCCGGGTGGCAGACCCTGACCTGGACCTTCACCGGCATCGACCTGAGCAAGACCTACAACAAGATGGTGCTGCTGCCGAACCTGGGCACCGTCGACGCGCCGCCCGGCAAGACGTACGCCTTCGACGACATCAAGCTGCTCGGTGCGTCCGGCGGCGGCGGCAGCGGCCCGCTGACCTTCTCCACCGGCTTCGGCGCCGGCAACCGCACGGTCCAGGGCGGCGAGTTCGGCGGCTTCAGCGGCAGCAACCTCGACGGCTTCGGCTGCAGCGGCGACCCGGCCTTCTGCGGCAGCGGCGGCGACACGACGCCCGGCGTCGCGGCCGCCGACAGCTTCTTCTTCTACTACTACCAGACGCCGACGCCGGCGACCGACCTGTACATGGGCATCTACGTCCAGGCACCGGGCGTGACCGGCGGCTTCAGCCCGAGCGCCGACACCCCGGGTGTGCAGGTCGGATCGCAGACGACGCTGAAGTTCAAGCTCGGCCAGAACCCGGAGTGGTTCGCCAGCGCGACCAAGAACTTCATGATCGTGATGGACCTGGGCAAGCGCTACACCGTCGGCGCCACCACGGACTGCCGGCTGCAGCTGCGCCGCGTCGTGACACCGACCGCGGCGGCGGCCACCGAGTACACGATCCCGCTGAGCTCGTTCGCGCTGGTGCAGGACTGCGGCGGCGCGGTCACCAGCGTCGCCGCGGCGCTCGCCGCATCGCCGATCTCGCAGATCGCGTTCCAGGGCGTCGGCGGCGGCATCGCACTGTCGGACGGCATCCGCACCAGCGGTGCGAACCTGAGCGTGCCGGTCGGCGGCGTCTACCCGACGACCGTCGTGCTCGTCGGCGGCATCACGATCGAGTGATGCGCGCCGCTCGCGCCGGGCGGGCTCAGCCGAGCACCGGCGCGAGTCGCCGGCGCGACTCCTCGGCGTCCAGGCCCACCCGCGCCGCCCAGTCGGCCAGCTGGTCCTCGCCGATGCGGCCGACGTTGAAGTAGCGGGCCTCCGGGTGCGCGAGGTAGAAGCCGCTGACGCTGGCCGCCGGCGTCATCGCCAGGCTGTCGGTCAGGTCCATGCCGATCTCCTCGGCGCCGAGCAGCTCGAACATCGCGCGCTTGACGCTGTGGTCCGGGCAGGCCGGGTAGCCCGGCGCCGGGCGGATGCCTTGGTAGCGCTCGGCGATCAACTCTTCGTTGGAGAGCGACTCGTCGCTCGCGTAGCCCCAGAACTCGGTGCGCACGCGCTGGTGCAGCCGTTCGGCGAAGGCCTCGGCGAGGCGGTCGGCCAGCGCCTTGAGCATGATCGCCGAGTAGTCGTCGAGATCGTCCTCGAACTGCCTGGCCTTCTTGTCGGCGCCGATCCCGGCAGTGACCGCGAACAGGCCGACGTGGTCGTCGGCTACGCCCTTGGGCGCGACGAAATCGGCCAGGCAGCGGTTCGGGCGCGGCACACCGTCGACCACCGGCCGCTCGGTCTGCAGCCGCAGCGGGCACCAGCGCAGCGCGACCCGGGTGCGCGAGGCATCGGTGTAGAGCTCGATCGTGTCGTCGTCCACCGTGTTCGCCGGCAGCAGCATGAAGGCCCCGTTGGCCTGCAGCCAGCGTCCGTCGATGATCCGCTGCAGCAGCCGCTTGCCGTCGCTGAACACGCGCTGAGCCTCGTGGCCGACGACCTCGTCGCGCAGGATCTCGGGGAAGCGGCCGGCGAGGTCCCAGGTCTGGAAGAACGGCCCCCAGTCGATGCACTGCGCCAGCTCAGCAAGGTCGTAGTTGCGGAAGATCCGGCGCCCGATCACCTTCGGCGCCGGCGGCACGCCGCGCGACCAGTCGATCGCCGTCTTGTTCGCCCGCGCCGCCGCCAGCGGCACCACCGGCGCGGTCTTCTTCGACGCGTGCAACTCGCGCACGCGCTGGTAGTCGGCCTCGAGCTCGCGGATGTAGGCCGCCGCGCGGTCGTCGGACAGCAGCTCGGCGCAGACGCCCACGCTGCGCGACGCGTCGGGCACGTACACCACCGGCCCGTCGTAGTGCGGGCTGATCTTCACCGCGGTGTGCACGCGGCTGGTCGTCGCGCCGCCGATCAGCAGCGGCGTGCGGCGATCGCGGAACCAGTCGTCGCGCTGCATCTCGGCGGCGACATGCTGCATCTCCTCCAGGCTCGGCGTGATCAGCCCCGACAGGCCGATGATGTCGGCGCCTTCGAGCTTGGCCTTGGCCAGGATGTCCTGGCAGGGGACCATGACCCCCATGTTGACCACCTCGAAGTTGTTGCACTGGAGCACGACGGTGACGATGTTCTTGCCGATGTCGTGCACGTCGCCCTTGACGGTGGCGATGACGATCTTCCCCTTGGCCTTGACGTCGCCCCCGGCATCGAGCGCCGCCTGCTTCTCGGCCTCGATGTAGGGCAGCAGGTGGGCCACCGCCTGCTTCATCACGCGCGCCGACTTCACCACCTGCGGCAGGAACATCTTGCCCTGGCCGAACAGGTCGCCGACGACGTCCATGCCGGCCATCAGCGGCCCCTCGATGACGTGCAGCGGCCGGCCGCCGGCGGCCCGTGTGGCCTGCCAGGCCTCTTCGGTGTCGTCGACGATGAACTCGGTGATGCCGTGCACCAGCGCGTGCGACAGCCGGGCCTCGACCGGCGCCGCGCGCCAGGCCAGGCGGGCGCTGTCGTCCTTGGCCTGGCCCTTGGCGCGTTCGGCGATCTCGACCAGGCGCTCGCCGGCGTCCTTGCGCCGATTCAGCACCACGTCCTCGACGCGCTCGCGCAGCTCGGGGTCGAGCTCGTCGTAGACGCCGACCATGCCGGCGTTGACGATGCCCATGTCCAGTCCGGCCTTGATCGCGTGGACCAGGAAGACGGTGTGGATCGCCTCGCGCACCGGGTCGTTGCCGCGGAAGCTGAAGGAGACGTTGGACACGCCGCCGCTGACCTTCGCACCCGGCAGGTTCGCCTTGATCCAGCGCGTGGCCTCGATGAAGTCGACGGCGTAGTTGTCGTGCTCCTCGATGCCGGTGGCGATGGCGAAGATGTTCGGGTCGAAGACGATGTCCTCGGCCGGGAAGCCGACCTCGTCGACCAGGATCCGGTAGGCCCGCTCGCAGATCTGCGTCTTGCGCTCGAAGCTGTCGGCCTGGCCCTGCTCGTCGAAGGCCATCACCACCGCTGCGGCGCCGTAGCGGCGCACCAGCGTGGCCTGGCGGCGGAACTCGGCCTCGCCCTCCTTCAGCGAGATCGAGTTGACGATGCCCTTGCCCTGGATGCACTTCAGGCCGGCCTCGATGACGCTCCACTTCGAGCTGTCGATCATGATCGGCACGCGCGCGATCTCGGGCTCGCCGGCGATCAGCTTCAGGAAGCGGACCATCGCCGCCTCGCTGTCGAGCATCGCCTCGTCCATGTTGACGTCGATGATCTGCGCGCCGTTCTCGACCTGCTGGCGCGCCACCGCCAGTGCCGCCTCGAAGTCGCCGGCCAGGATCAGCCGGGCGAAGGCCTTCGAGCCGGTGACGTTGGTGCGCTCGCCGATGTTGACGAACAGCGAGCCCGGCTGCACGGTGACCGGCTCCAGGCCGGACAGGCGCATCGGCGGGACGGTGGGCGTCGGGGTCGTGGGGTCGCTCATGCTCGTTCACTCGGGGTCGGTGGACGAGCGCCGTTGCTCGCCGTGCGCCGGCACGGCATCCCGAGCCTGGCGGCCTGCGGTCGCAGGCCATCGCAACGCTCCTCGGGGCCCCCGATTCTAGGGCCTGATCACACCACGGCAAGGCGCCGCGCCGAGCCCGGAGGGATACCGCATCGGCATCGCACATCGACCGCCGAACACTCGGGTCTGCCCTTCCTTCTGGTCAGGGCCTCTGCCTCCGTAACTGCTGTTCTGCTACCTTGCGTCGGCTGCAATCGCAGCCGTTCGGCACAGCGGCCGTCTCGGCCGAGGCGGATCAACTCATGACAGCTCTTATCGATGGTCGGACCGGGCCGTCGCCCACATCCAACGCCGGCGCTCCGCTGCCCTGGCTGGTGGCCGACGTCGGCGGCACCAACGCCCGCTTCGGATGGATCGACCGGCCGGAGATCGGCGTGTCGCATGTCCGCACGCTGGCGACGGCCGACTTCGCCGGCCCGGCGCAGGCCGCCGCCGCCTACCTGGCCGGGCTCGCCGAGCACGGCGTCGACGGCCGGCCAGCCAGCGCAGCCTGGGCCGTGGCCACCGTGGTCGACGGTGACCAGATCGCGCTGACGAACAGCAGTTGGCGATTCTCGCGTCAGGCCTTGCAGGCCGAGACCGGCGTCGACCGGCTGCTGGTGCTGAACGACTTCGAGGCCCTGGCGCTGTCGCTGCCACGGCTGCGCCCGGCGCAGTGGCGTTCGCACGGCACGCCGCCGTCGGCGCGCGGCACGCTGGCGGTGATCGGACCGGGCACCGGTCTGGGGGTCGGCGGCGTGGTGCAGGTGGGATCACGCTGGGTCGCGGTGCCGGGCGAAGGAGGCCACGTCACGCTGGCCCCGGCCGACGACTTCGAGAGCGCGCTGCTGCAGCACGTGCGACGGGACCACGTCCATGTCTCGGCCGAGCGGCTGCTGTCCGGCATCGGCCTGCCGGTGCTGCATCGCGCGGTGGCCGCGGTCCTCGGCTGGCCGGTGGCACCGAGGCAGACGCCTGACATCGTCGAGCGCGCACTGGCCGGCGACGACCCCGCTTGCGTGCGCACGATCGACAGCTTCTGCGCGCTGCTCGGCGGCTTCGCCGGCAATGTCGCGCTGACGTTGGGCGCCAGCGGCGGCGTCTACATCGGTGGCGGCATCGTGCCGCGACTGGGATCGCACTTCTTCGCCTCGCGCTTCCGAGAGCGCTTCGAGGCCAAGGGCCGCTTCACGGCCTACCTGTCCCGGGTACCCACCGCCGTCATCGTCGACACGCTGGCGGCGCTGTCGGGCGCGGCGCTGGCGCTCGAGCAGGACGGGCGCTGAGCGCCGTCAGCGCCTCGCGTACGGATCGCCGAACCCGAGCGCATTCAGCAGCACCGCTTCCTTCGCCTCCATCCGGCGCGCATCGGCGGCGCGCTCGTGATCCCAGCCCTGCGCGTGCAGCGTGCCGTGCACCAGCAGGTGAGCGTAGTGCGCCTCGACATCCAGGCCGGCCTCGGCGGCCTCGCGCTCGAGCACCGGTGCGCACAGCACGAGGTCGGCGACCACCGTCGGCGCACGCTCGTAGTCGAAAGTCAGCACGTTGGTGGCGTAGTCCTTGCCGCGGTAGTCGCGGTTCAGCGCGCGCGCCTCGGCCTCGTCGACGACGCGCACGGCAATCTGCGCCGGGGCCTCGAGCGCCGCGCGGATCCAGCGCTGAACCTTGTGCCGCGGCAGTCGCGCGCGATGGCGCGGGTCGGCGAACTGCAGCGACAGGTGCAGCACCGGCTTCACGACGGCCGGTCCGACCCCTTGCGGGCCTTGTCGTAGGCCTTGACGATGCGCGCCACCAGCGGGTGGCGCACCACGTCGGCGGCGGTGAAGCGCGTGAAGGCGATGCCCTTGACCCGGCGCAGCACCTGTTCCGCGTCGACGAGGCCGCTGGCCACGCCCTTGGGCAGGTCGATCTGGCTGACGTCGCCGTTGACTACGCACTTGGCGCCGAAGCCCATCCGCGTCAGGAACATCTTCATCTGCTCGCGCGTCGTGTTCTGCGCCTCGTCGAGGATCACGAAGGCGTGGTTCAGCGTGCGCCCGCGCATGAAGGCCAGCGGCGCGATCTCGAGCTGGCCGCGCTCGAAGGCCTTCTGCACGCGGTCGAAGCCCATCAGGTCGTACAGCGCGTCGTAGAGCGGGCGAAGATAGGGGTCGACCTTCTGTGCGAGGTCGCCGGGAAGGAAGCCCAGCCGTTCGCCGGCCTCGACCGCGGGGCGTGTCAGCACGATGCGTTGCACCGCATTGCGCTCCAGCGCGTCGACCGCGCAGGCCACCGCCAGGAAGGTCTTGCCGGTGCCGGCCGGGCCGATGCCGAAGACGATGTCCTCGGACAGCATCTGGCGCAGGTACTGGATCTGGTTCGGCGTCCGGCCGGCGAGGTCGCTGTGCCGGGTGTGCAGCACGATGCGGTCGCCCGCCGGCGCCGCCGGCGAGCCGGCCTCGACCAGCCGCAGGCGCACGGTCTCGTCGTCGATCGGATCCTTGGCCCGCGCGTGCAGCGCCAGAAGCACGTCCAGCGCCGTGCGCGCCGGCGCCGGATCGCCCTCGATGCGGAACGCCTCGCCGCGGCGACCGATCGTCACGCCCAGCGCCTGCTCGATGCGTCGCAGGTGCGCGTCCAGCGGACCGCACAGGTGCGCCAGGCGCTGGTTGTCGGGCGGATCGAATCGGTGGCGAAGGATCAAGGCGGCGGGCTCCGTGAAGGATCGACGGCCCCAATTGTCCACGCGCCGCGCACGGGCGTGCATCCTGCACAATGCCGCTCCGATGGGGACGCCGCTGACCGCACGCACCTGGCGAGCCTGGGCCCTGCTGCTGGGCCTGCTCGGCCTGCTGCTGCCGGCGCTGGCCGAACCGCTGCGCATCGACCAGGCGCTGGTGTCCGAAGCCGAGGCGCCGGACTTCGACGCCGCCTCGCCCCCGCGCAGCCGGTCGCTCCCCGACGAGTGGCTGTTCTGGCGCGGCGACCGCGACACGCCGGTCTGGTACCGGGTGCGCTTCGACGCCGAGCCGTTGCCCGACGACCTGCTCGCGCTGTACGTGGAGCGCGTGTGCAGCACGCTCGAGGTCCACCTCAACGGCCAGCTGCTGCACCGCGCCGGGCGGATGCAGGACCCGCTGACGCACAACTGCAACCACCCGCAGCTGGTGTCGCTGCCGGCGGCGATGCTGCGCCCGCGCGACAACGTGCTCGACATCCGCGTCGCTGGCTATCCGATCACCCAGGTCGCGAGCCGGCTGCGCGCCGGCGGGCTGTCGGCGCTGGAGATCGGCCCGCAGCCGGCGCTGGCGCAGCGGCATGCCTGGCAGACCGCGCTCCACGTCGAGCTGCCGCAGGCGGTGAGCGCGACGCTGGCGCTGATGGGCGGCTTCATGTTCCTGCTCGGCTGGCGCAACCGGCGCGACAGCCACCTGGCCTACTTCGGCGCGCTGTCGATCGGCTGGGCGGTGGTCGAGTCGCGGCTGTGGCTGCGCACCGTGCCGATCCCGAACACGGTGGTCGAGTTCCTGCTGGTGTCGATGTTCGCCTTCGTCGTGCTCGCGGCGGTGCAGTTTCTGCTGCGCTATGGGCACTGGCGGCATCGCTGGGTCGACCGGGCGCTGCTTGCGCAATGCGCGCTGCTGCCGGCGACGCTGGTGCTGGCCGGCCCGGAGGGGCTGCACTTCTGGTCGAACGTCTGGATCCTTGTGCTCGCCATCGAGGTCTTCGTCGCCGCGGTGTTCTACCTGTGGCTGCAGTGGCGCGCGCGTGGCGGGCTGCCGGGCTCGATGACGCTGCTGCTCGGCGGCATCGGCGTGGCGATCGGCATCGAGCTGCTCGCCCAGCAGATCAGCGTGCCGCCGCTGCTGCTGCAGGCGGCGCAGCTGCTCACGCCGGTGGTCTACGTCCTCGCCGGGCTGCGCCTGGTGCAGCAGCACGGGCGCGCGCTGCAGGATTCCGAGGCGACGCGGGTGAACCTGGAGGCCCGCATCCGCGAGGCCACCGCGGAGATCGAGCGCAACTTCAAGCAGATGACCGAGTTGCGCGTCGAGCGCGTCACCGAGCGCGAGCGCAAGCGCATCGCCGCCGACCTGCACGACGACCTGGGGGCCA
>CALJUI010000417.1 GCA_937975735.1 uncultured Rubrivivax sp. | reverse complement strand
ACGCTTTCCCTGACTTCGGGGAAGGCCGCCGGACTGCCGACCAGGGCCTGCGAGACCGACTTGGCAAGCCGCTGCGACTGCGTCTGTCCCTGGCCGGTGGCGGCCACCTGCGCGGCGCTGCGGTTCGACGCGTTCAGCGCCAGCAGCGCCACCACGACCAGGCCGACGAGGCCGAGGCCGAACAGCCACAGCAGCGCGCGCTGCTGTTGCGCCGCGGGCAGGTGCCCGATCAGCGGCAGGCCGGTGGCGACCGCGTCGCCGGTGTCGGCCTGCGGCGAGCCGCCGAACTCGGCGGCCATCTCCGAGGGCGCGGCCTCCGAGATGATCGACGAGTCGTCGGCGCGCAGCCCCTCCGCCCCCTCGGGCGTCTGGGTGTCGCCGGGGACCAGGCGGATGGTCTGCTCCATCGGGTTGTCGGCCGGCGCCAGTTCGTCGAAGGGCACCGGCGGCACCGAGTCTTCCGGCTCGTTGCGCTTGACCTTGCCCTTGATCCTGTCCAGGAAGCTCATGTCGACCTCATCGATTCAATGAAGGAGTCGGCTGGCCGCCGCTCACGTGGCAATGCCCAGGAACTGCGGGTGACCGGCCAAGGCGGCCAGGTCGATCTCCTGCCACTCGCGTCCGCTGCCGTCGCGCCAGCGCTGGCCGGCGAACGAGGGCTTGGCGGCGCCCGTGGCCGGCATGGCATTCAATTGTTCTTCGTTGCGCAGGCCGGCGAGCCGGTCGACCAGCAGGGCGCAGTGGCTGCCCAGCGCCGCGTTCAGCGACAGCAGCCGCGCTCCGTCGCGCAGCGGCTCGGACGGCGCGCGCGGCGGCC
The DNA here is from genome assembly GCA_937975735.1 of uncultured Rubrivivax sp. Taxonomy (GTDB): domain Bacteria; phylum Pseudomonadota; class Gammaproteobacteria; order Burkholderiales; family Burkholderiaceae_C; genus Rubrivivax. The sequence goes on along the minus strand of CALJUI010000417.1, from coordinate 8,421 downwards.
GCAGGCCGAGGAAGGCGGCCAGGTCCACCACCCCGTGCAGGCCGCCGCGCAGGTTGGCCACGCCGGTGAACCAGGGCTGCGTGTGCGGCACCGGCAGCAGCGTCGGCACGGCGAAGATCTCGCCGGCGCTGGCCAGCGGGAACAGCAGTCCCTGGCCGGCGCACTCCACCGCCAGGAAGGCCGCGCGGCGGGTCTCGGCCTGGGCCGCCTGGAGCCGCTCGGCCAGACGGGACTGGAGCTGACGCAGCGCTTCGCGTTTGGCCATGGTCGGCGTGCGGCTCGGGCGCGCTCAGGGCGCGTCGAAGGCCCGGATCTTGGACAGCAGCTCGTCGCTGCTGACCGGCTTGACGATGTAGTCGCGTGCGCCCTGGCGCATGCCCCAGACCTTGTCGGTCTCCTGGTTCTTGCTCGTGCACATGATCACCGGCACCGCCGACCAGCGCGGATCGCGGGTGATCGTGCGGGTCAGCTGGAAGCCGTTCTGGCCCGGCATCACGACGTCCATCAGGATCAGGTCCGGCGTCTCCTCGGCCAGCCGGCGCAGCGCCTCCTCGCCGTTCTCGGCGGTGCGCACCGCATAGCCGCGCTTGCCGAGCAGTTCCGACAGGTGGTGCAGTTCGGTCTTCGAGTCGTCGACGACCAGGATCTTCTGGATGGGCATGGGCTCGGTCCTTGCGGGGGTCGCTCGGCGCGCGCGTCGGCTGCCGGTCAGCTCGACTGGCGGCGGAAGGTCTCGACCGCGCGCAGCAGCTGCTCTTTCGTGAAAGGCTTGGTCAGGTAGTCCTCGGAGCCGACCATGCGCCCGCGCGCCTTGTCGAACAGCCCGTCCTTGGACGACAGCATGATCACCGGCACCCGCGTGAACTTCGGGTTGCGCTTGATGATCGCGCAGGTCTGGTAACCGTCGAGCCGCGGCATCAGGATGTCGCAGAAGATCAGCTCGGGGTCGTGGTCGTTGACCTTGGCCAGCGCATCGAAGCCGTCCTCGGCCAGCAGCACCTCGTGCCCGCCCTGGCGCAGGAAGATCTCGGCGCTGCGCCGGATCGTGTTGCTGTCGTCGATGACCAGGACTTTCGCGCCGGCGGCGGCGGTCACACCTTCATCGGACGCTGACAGGACTGACTCCACGCGGTTGCTCCTCGACGATTCCACCCGGCCGTGGCCCAGGACCTGTGATCAGATCTGGACCATCTCGAAGTCTTCCTTGCGAGCACCGCACTCCGGGCAGGTCCAGTTCATCGGCACGTCCGCCCAGGCCGTGCCCGGTGCGATGTCGTGTTCCGGGTCGCCCGCAGCCTCGTCGTAGATCCAGCCGCAGATGAGGCACATCCAAGTACGAGGCTCGCTCACAGTCAGACAGTCAGGTCACTACAATGGTCCACGATTGTAGCGACGGCAATCGGCGGAAAAACAAGGTTTTGTGAGCACATACGCAACACTTCTCATCTTCCGCTAGAAGTTCGAGGCGGCGGTTTTCGCGGCCTCGACGGCCAGCCCAGGACCCCCCATGACGCCCGACCCCCAGACGGTGCCCGACCCCACCGACCCCGTGCAGGAGGCCCCCGCGCCAGCCTGCGTGATGAGCTTCAACGCCAGCGACCCGAGCGGCGCCGGCGGCCTGGCCGGCGACATCGCGACGATGGCCGCGATGGGCGCGCACGCACTGCCGGTCGTCACGGCCATCGTGATGCGCGACACCGCCGAGGTCTTCGACCAGCATCCGCTGGACGCCGATCTGGTCGTCGAGCAGGCCCGCTCGATCCTCGAGGACGTCTCGGTGTCGGGCTGGAAGGTCGGCTTCCTCGGCAGCGCGGAAACGGTGGGCGCGGTCGCCGAGGTGCTGTCGGACTACGCCGAAATCCCGCTCGTGGCCTACATGCCGAGCCTGTCGTGGATGGAGGAGGACGAGCAGCAGTCCTACCTCGAGGCCTACCGCGAGCTGATCCTGCCGGCCACCGAGGTGCTGCTGGGCAACCACAAGACATTGACCGACTTCCTGCTGCCGGACTGGGACTCCGACCGCCCGGCGTCGCCGCGCGAGTTGGCGGTGGCCGCCGCCGAGCACGGGACCCGCTACGTGCTGGTCACCGGCGTGCTGCTGGCGTCCAAGGGCAGCGAGCAGTACATCGACAACGTGCTCGCCTCGCCGCAGGGCGCGCTGACCGGCGAGAAGTTCGAGCGCTTCGACGCCGCCTTCGTCGGCAGCGGCGACACGCTTGCGGCGGCGCTGGCCGCCCTGGTGGCCTCGGGCGCCGAGCTGCAGGCGGCCGTCGGCGAGGCGCTGGCCTTCCTCGACCAGAGCCTGGACGCGGGCTTTCGCCCCGGCATGGGCAACATCGTGCCCGACCGCTTCTTCTGGGCGCTGCCGCCGGCCGAGGACGGCGAGGAAGACGCCGCGGCCGAGCCGGACGAGGACGACGAGCCCCCCCCGCCCGACGAGGGCCTGTCGCGTGGAGCCCCCCGCCGTGTCCACTGAGTCGCGCAACGCCGCCGCGTTCGAGCGCGCGCAGCAGGTCATCCCGGGCGGCGTCAACTCGCCGGTGCGCGCCTTCCGCGCCGTCGGCGGCACGCCGCGCTTCATCCGTCGCGCCGAAGGCGCCTACCTGTGGGACGTCGAGGGCCGCCGCTACATCGACTACATCGGCTCCTGGGGGCCGATGATCCTCGGCCACGGCCACCCGGCGGTGCTCGAGGCGGTGCGCCGGGCCGCCGCCGACGGTTTCAGCTTCGGCGCGCCGACCGAGGCCGAGGTCGAGCTCGCCGAGGCGATCATCGCGCAGGTGCCGTCGATCGAGCAGATCCGCCTGGTCAGCAGCGGCACCGAGGCCGGCATGAGCGCGATCCGCCTCGCCCGCGGCGCCACCGGCCGCTCGAAGATCGTCAAGTTCGAAGGCTGCTACCACGGCCACGCCGACGCCTTGCTGGTCAAGGCCGGCTCGGGGCTCGCGACCTTCGGCCACCCCACCAGCGCCGGCGTCCCGCCCGAGGTCGTCCAGCACACGCTGGTGCTCGAATACAACAACGTCGAGCAGCTCGAGCAGGCGTTCGCCGCCTGCGGCGATCAGATCGCCTGCGTGATGATCGAGCCGATCGCCGGCAACATGAACTTCGTGCGCGCCAGCGTGCCGTTCATGACCCGGCTGCGCGAGCTGTGCACACGGCACGGCGCGATGCTGGTGTTCGACGAGGTGATGACGGGCTTCCGCGTCGCGCTCGGCAGCGCCCAGAGCCTGTACGCGAAGGCGATCCCCGGCTTCGCGCCCGACATGAGCGTGTTCGGCAAGGTCATCGGCGGCGGCATGCCGCTGGCGGCCTTCGGCGGGCCGCGCCACGTGATGCAGCAGCTCGCCCCGCTCGGCCCCGTCTACCAGGCCGGCACGCTGTCGGGCAACCCGGTGGCCACCGCCTGCGGACTCGCGACGCTGAAGGAGATCAGCCGCCCGGGCTTCTTCGACGCGCTCGCCGCGAAGACCCGCCGGCTGGTCGGCGGCCTGGCTGGCGCCGCCCGCGACGCCGGCGTGCAGATGGCCGCCGAGTGGGAGGGCGGCATGTTCGGCATTTTATACGGTCGATCCTTCGACGATCCGCTGCCGCAGAACTACACCGCGGTGATGGCCACCGACCAGAAGCGCTTCAACGCCTTCTTCCACGCGATGCTCGACCGTGGCGTCTACCTGGCGCCGGCGCTGTACGAGGCCGGCTTCGTCAGCGCAGCGCTGAGCGACGAGGACCTGGCCGCCACGATCGACGCCGCGCGGCAGGCACTCGCCGGCTGAAGGCTCAGGCCGGCGACGAGCGCAGGCCGTAGGTGCCGCCGCCGGCGAACAGGTACTCGACGCGCAGGATCGGCTCGCCCTTCTCCTGTGCGAACGTGAAGCCGAGCATGCCGAGCCGGTCGCCGTCGCGGATCTCGGCGACCTTCCAGGCGAGCATGCGCGTCAGCGGTGCGAGCTCGATGTGCCAGCGCGGATCGCGCCGTGTCGGCAGCTGCGCGGCGGCAAGTAGTTTCGCGCCGTCGACGCTGGCGGTCTGCGCCGGCAGCTTGCGCCGGGCGAGGTCGGCCGGCAGCTTCAGATCGGGAGCCAGGTCGAGGTCGAGTTCGACGTGCGGGTTGCGCCAGACGACGTTGCGCGCGACGCCTTCGAGGTAGACCGGCCGGTCGAGGTCGAAGCTGCTCCAGCCATGGTGGGCCCAGACGGGGGCCAGCGGCAGCGCGGCGGAGGCGATCAGCAGGTGTCGGCGTTGCATGGGCATTCCTTTCGGCGTCAGTGGTAGGCGATCCAGCGGCCACAGATGATCACGCCGAGCCAAAGCCCCAGCGACAGCAAGGTCTGTGCCCTTGCGACGCCATCGAGCCGCGACAGGCCGCCGCGCGCATGGAACAGCGCGGCATTGATCCCGGCGATCGCGACCAGCCCGATCTTGATCAGGAAGTAGCGGTGCGCGATCAGGTCGGCGGCCTGGCTGGCGAACATGGTCAGTCCGCTGAGCAGCACCAGGCCGAATCCGACCAAGCTGACCGCCAGACCCAGACGGGCCAGCGGCGCCATCGGCAAGGCCGCGCCGAGGCCCCACACGCGCAGCTCGACCAGCACCAGGCTGCCCAGCAGCAGCGCGATGCCGACGATGTGCACCACCTCGAGCGCCGGGTACAGCCAGGGATGGCTGGCGATCCAGGCGAAGGCATCGAGCGCGGAGACGGCGGGCATCGTTGCGCAGGCTATCAGCCGCAGATCGGGTTCATAGAATGCAGGCCATGCATATCCACGTTCTCGGCATCTGCGGCACCTTCATGGGCGGCCTCGCGGCGCTCGCGCGCGAGGCCGGGCACCGCGTGACCGGCTGCGACGCCAACGTCTACCCGCCGATGAGCGAACAGCTGCGGGCACTCGACATCGACCTGATCGAGGGTTTCGGCATCGACCAGCTGGCGATGAAACCGGACCTGTTCGTGGTCGGCAACGTGATCTCGCGCGGCAATGCCCTGATGGAGGCGATCCTCGACGCCGGGCTGCCCTACACCAGCGGCCCGCAGTGGCTGGCCGAGCACGTGCTCACGGGCCGCCACGTGCTGGCCGTCGCCGGCACCCACGGCAAGACCACGACGACCTCGATGCTGGCCTGGATCCTCGAGCAGGCCGGGCAGGCGCCCGGCTTCCTGGTCGGCGGCGTGCCGCAGAACTTCGGCGTCTCGGCGCGGATCGGCACCGGCCGCGCCTTCGTGATCGAGGCCGACGAGTACGACACCGCCTTCTTCGACAAGCGCAGCAAGTTCGTGCACTACCGGCCTCGCACCGCGGTGCTGAACAACCTCGAGTTCGACCACGCCGACATCTTCGCGGACCTGGCAGCGATCGAGACCCAGTTTCATCACCTGGTGCGCACGGTGCCGTCGACCGGCCGGCTGATCGTCAACGCTCGCGACGAGGCGCTCTCGCGCGTGCTCGAGCGCGGTTGCTGGAGCGAGGTCCAGTCCTTCGGCGCGCGAAAGGACGACCCCGGCGTGTTGCGCGCGCGGGGCGACCCGCACGACTTCGACGTGCTGCGCAGCGGCCTGAAGCTCGGCCACGTCGACTGGTCGCTGCTCGGCGAGCACAACCAGCTCAACGCGCTGGCCGCGATCGCGGCGGCCGAGCACGTCGGCGTCGACCCCGAAGCGGCGGCCACCGCCCTCGGCGGCTTCCACAACGTCCGCCGGCGCCTGGAGGTCTGCGGCGAGGCTGGCGGCGTGACCGTCTACGACGACTTCGCGCACCACCCGACGGCGATGCACACGACGATCGACGGCCTGCGCCGCAAGGTCGGGCCGGCGCGCATCCTGGCCGTCTTCGAGCCGCGCTCGAACACGATGAAGCGCGGTGACATGGCCGCGCTGCTGCCCTGGGCCTTGGAGGAGGCCGACTTGTCGTTCTGCCACGCCGCCAACCTGGGCTGGGATCCTGCCGCCGCCCTCGCGCCGATGGGCGACGAGGTGCAGATCGTCGACGGCATCGGGCCGCTGGTCGCCGCGGTCGTCCGGGCCGCGCGGCCCGGCGACCACGTGCTGTGCATGAGCAACGGCGGCTTCGGCGGCGTGCACGGCAAGTTGCTCGCCGCACTCGCCGCCTGAAGCGTCAGGACCGCTGCATCGTCGCGCGCAGCGCCTCGGTGAGCTGACCCAGGCTGTCCTGCAGGTGGGCGCGCGTCTCGACGCCATGCCCACCGCGTGACGAAGCCTTGCGCAGGGCCGCCTGCAACTCGCCGGCCTGCAGCCGGGCCAGGCTCAGCGCATCGGCCGGCAGGCCCGGCGCGCCCTTGGTCAGCAGCTGCGTCACCCGCTTGAGGTGCTCGCGCTGCAGGCTGCGGCGCAGCGGATCGATCTCGCCACCGGTCTTCAGCTCGGACCACACCGCCGACTGCAGTGTCGCGTAGACCTCGTTGAGCGTGATCGCGCCCTGGCGCTCGGCCGGCTTCAGGTAGTAGGGCAACTCGAGCAGGCGCTTGGCCGTGCCGGCATCCATCAGCCGCGCCATCGCCTGGGTCTGCAGCGACAGCACCTCGCCCGGCACCGACAGCGGATCGGCACGATCCCACTCGATGTAGTCGGGCCCCGCGCTGGTCAGGAACTCCGGCTTGAAACGGAAGCTGTCGACGCTGAACAGGCCCTCGGTGAGGAACTGCAGCGCCTCGCGCTGGCGTGCCGGCTCGACCGGCCGGTAGGCCGGCCGTGCGCCCGGGCCGGCCGGATCGCGCTCGGTGTACATGCCGCCGATGTACTTGGCGGCGAACTCCGGCGACCGGCCGAGCTGGCGAAAGCCCGCGCTGATGCTGCGGCGCAGGCGCAGCGGATCGTCGCCGGCGACCGGGCCGCGCGCCTGCACGCGATCCCACAGCTCGCGCGACAGCGCCAGCCGCTTCTTGGCATAGGCCAGCGGATCGTCGCCGAGGTCGAAGCGGTTGTCGCGCGGGTCCAGACCGGTGCGGCCGCCGAAGCCGCCGGCGTCGGCGTCGTCGGCGAAGGCCAGCTGCGGCTCGGTGCTGCGCGCGGCGATCTTCGCGAGTTCGGCCTTCTCGGTCGCCGGGTCGAGCGGCCGGTAGGCGTACTCGATCGCCCAGTAGTCGTAGGGGCCGAGCGTGGTGACGTTCAGGTTCGCCTTCGGTTCGCCCTTGAGCGGGATGTTGTAGGCGTTGTAGTCCATCACCGAGCCGGTGATCGCGTTCGCGTCGGTGAAGGCCTTGTCCTTCAGCTGCTCGCGGCTGATCACCGTCGAGGAGCGGAAGTTGTGCTTGAGGCCCAGCGTGTGCCCGACCTCGTGCATGATCGTGTCCTTGATCTGCGCCTGAACGAAGGCCTCGGCCTCGGGGCTGTCCGGCGCGATGTCGCCGCGCGCCTCGAGCAGGTCGAGCGCGAAATGCATCTCCTGGGCCGCGTCCAGCGCATAGGTGCAGTAGGCGTCGTGCGGATCGCCATGGGCATGCATGTGCCCGAACAGCGCCCCCACGTCCTCGCGGATGAAGCGCCGCGCGCCGCGGCCGAAGACGTCGCTCATCTGGATGTCGGCGTCGAGCAGTTCGCCGCTGCGCTTGTCGGATTGGCTCGGGCCGCGCGCGAAGCCGACGTCGGCGCCGGTGAACCATCGGATCGAGGCGTGCTCGCTGTCGAGCGTGTCGAAGTCGGCGTCGTCGGCCTGCTGCCGGGCGACGATCGCGTTCTTGAAGCCGATCTTCTCGAAGGCCTTGTTCCACTCCAGGATGCCGGCGGTCACCGCGCCGCGGTACTGCGCCGGGATGTTGCGGTCGAGCCAGAACGTGATCGGCTTGACCGGCTCGGACATCGCCGCGGCCGGGTCCTTCTTCTCGAGCCGCCAGCGCCGCACGACATGCACCTTGTTGTTTGGCTTCAGGTCGTCGCTCAGGTCGACGTAGCTGTCGGTGAAGTGGCCGATGCGCGCGTCGGCCATCCGGGGCGCCATCGGCTTGTCGGGCAGCGCCGAGAAGTTGACCACCTGGCCGATGAAGAAACTGCGCGGGTCCGGCGTCGCCTTCGGCGGCTCGCTGCGCGGCGCGGTCGGCGGCAGCGGCGTGGCCGGCGGCACCGGGATGCGTGACGTCGCGAAATGCAGCTGGGTCGACACCGAGGTCATGCGGGCGACCGCGCGCACGCGCTCGACATGCGAATTGCCTCGGTCCAGCCCGTAGGGCAGCCGGAACGCGGCCTCGATGCGCGTGCTCAGCCCGAGCAGGTCGGACAGCAGGAAGGACGCGTCGACCAGCACCGACTTGCGCTGCGGATGCGGCGCGCTCACGACCTTGGCCGAGCCGAGCAGGCTGTCGGAGAAGGACTGCTGCACGGTGCGCCGCATCGCCGGATCGCCGTCGCCGCGGAACGCGGTGTTCAGCGCCACCAGCTGCAGATTGGTGTCGTTGACGATGCGCAGCTCG
>CALJUI010000416.1 GCA_937975735.1 uncultured Rubrivivax sp. | reverse complement strand
GCCACGTCGGCCCCACGAGCGGCGCGATCGCGCACCTGGGCAAGGACAACGAGAATGGCGCCCGCATGGCCATCGACGAACTCAACGCCAAGGGCGTGATGATCGGCGGCAAGAAGGCCAAGTTCGAGCTGCTCGCCGAAGACGATGCCGCCGACCCGAAGCAGGGCACCGCGGCCGCGCAGAAGCTGATCGACAGCAAGGTCAACGGCGTCGTCGGCCATCTGAACTCGGGCACCACGATCCCGGCCTCGAAGCTGTACTTCGACGCCGGCATCCCGCAGATCTCGCCGTCGGCGACGAACCCGAAGTACACCCGCCAGGGCTACAAGACCGCGTTCCGCATGGTCGCCGACGACACCCAGCTCGGCGGCACGCTGGGCAAGTACGCCGTCACCACGCTGAAGGCCAAGACCGTCGCGATCATCGACGACCGCACCGCCTACGGGCAGGGCGTGGCCGAAGAGTTCGAGAAGGGCGTCAAGGCTGCGGGCGGCAAGTCGGTCGGTCGCCAGTTCACCAACGACAAGGCGACGGACTTCACCGCCATCCTGACCGCCATCAAGGCGTCCAAGCCGGACGTCGTGTTCTTCGGTGGCATGGACGCGGTGGCCGGCCCGATGCTGCGCCAGATGAAGCAGCTCGGCATCAACGCCAAGTTCATGGGCGGCGACGGCATCTGCTCGGGCGAGCTGCCCAAGCTGGCCGCCGGCACCATGGGTGACGGCCAGGTCGTCTGCGCCGAGGCCGGTGGCGTCGAGGGCCAGGAGAAGGCGGGCCTGGACAAGTTCAAGGCCGACTTCAAGGCCAAGTTCGGTGCCGACGTGCAGATCTACGCGCCGTACGTCTACGACGCCGTCAACGTGATGGTCGCCGCGATGGTCAAGGCCGGTTCGGCCGACCCGAAGGCCTACCTGCCGGTGCTGGCCAAGACTGCCGGCCACAAGGGCGTGACTGGCACGATCGCCTTCGACGAGAAGGGCGACATCAAGAACGGCGCGCTGACGCTCTACACCTACAAGGGTGGCACCCGCGAGCAGCTCGCGGTCGTGCGCTGATTCCGGCTTTCGCTGGATGAGGAGGGCGCCCGAGAGGGCGCCCTTCTTTCTTTCCGGGCCTGGCTGGCGGAAGCGGTGAGATTCGAACTCACGGAGGGGATGAACCCTCGCCGGTTTTCAAGACCGGTGCCTTAAACCGCTCGGCCACGCTTCCAAGAGCGCCGATTCTAGGCGCCAGGCCGCTGGGCCTGCGGGCAGTCCACCTGGATCAGTTCGCGCCGGCCGCCGTCGACGCGCGCCGCGCTCAAGCAGCCGCCCCAGACGCAGCCGGTGTCCAGCGACAGCAGGTCGGCCCGGTCGACCAGGCCGAGCGTGCTCCAGTGGCCGAAGGCGACCGGCGTGCCCGCCGTCAGGCGATGCGGGTGCTCGAACCAGGGCAGGAATCCCTCCGGCGGCGTTGCCGCACTGCTCTTGGTGTCGAACTCGAGCGTGCCGTCGGCCCGGCAGAACCGGATCCGCGTCAGCACGTTGACGATGCAGCGGATGCGGTCGGCCCCGTGCAGCATGTCGTCCCAGCGCGGCGGGCGGTTGCCGTACATCACGCGCACGAACTGATCGAAGTCGTTGCCGCGGATCACCGCCTCGGCCTCGGCCGCCAGCGCCAGTGTGCGTGCCGCGTCCCACTGCGGCACCACGCCGGCATGCACGCACAGCCAGTCGCCGGCGCGGCAGGCCAGCCGCTGCGCGCGCAGCCAGGCCAGCCAGGCCTCGCGCTGCGGCGCCGCCAGCACCTCGTCGAGCGTGTCGCCGCGGTGCGGCGCGCGCACGCCGAAGGCCACGGCCAGCAGGTGCAGGTCGTGATTGCCCAGCAGGCAGGTCACCGAACTGCCGAGACCCTGCAGCCGCTCGAGCACGCGCGTCGACTGCGGGCCCCGGTTGACGAGGTCGCCGAGCACGACGAGGTGGTCGCGCGACGGCGAGAAGTCGATCTCGGCGAGCAGTCGCTCCAGCGGCTCGGCGCAACCCTGAAGGTCGCCCAAGAGGTAGTCCATGCGTCGATTCTGCTACGCTGCGGCCTTCGTCAAGCCGGCTGCTGCGCGGCAGATCGGTGCATGGACGTCGCTCTCCTCATCTTCCTGATCCTCCTCAACGGCGTCTTCGCCATGTCGGAAATGGCGCTGACGGCAAGCCGAAAGGCGCGCCTGCAGGTCATGGTCGCGGCCGACGAGCCGGGCGCACTGGCGGCGATGGAACTGCACGACCACCCGACGCGTTTCCTGTCGACGGTGCAGATCGGGATCACCTCGATCGGCGTGCTCAACGGCATCGTCGGCGAGGCCGCCTTCGCCGAGCCGCTGTCGCACTGGCTGACCGGCACGCTGGGGCTGGACGGCGGCGCCGCCCCCATCGTCGCCACCGCGCTGGTGGTCGTGATCATCACGGTGCTGACGATCATCTTCGGCGAACTCGTGCCCAAGCGCCTGGGCCAGACGCACCCCGAGGTGGTGGCGCGGCTGGTCGCGCGTCCGATGGCGCTGCTGGCCACGCTGACCCGGCCGCTGGTGATGCTGCTGTCCATCAGCACCGATGCCATCCTGCGCCTGCTCGGCGTGCGCGGCGGCATCGGCCGCAGCGTGACCGAGGAGGAGATCGCCGCCAGCCTGGAGGAGGGTGTCGACGCTGGCGTCATCGAGGCCCACGAGCACCAGATGGTGCGCAACGTGTTCCGCCTCGACGACCGGCAGATCGGCTCGATGATGATCCCGCGCGCCGAGATCGTCTGGCTCGACGTCAACGACACGGTGGAGAAGATGATCGCCGCGATGGCCGAGCACGGCCACACGCGCTACCCGGTCTGCCGCGGCGGCCTCGACGACGTCCTCGGCGTCGTCGGCGTGCATCGCCTGATCGAGCCGCTGGCGCACGGCCGGATGCCGTCGCTGACCGAGTGCATGGTGCCGCCGGTGTTCGTGCCCGAGACCCTGTCAGGCATGGAGCTGATCGAGCATTTCCGCATGAGCGGCGTCGACATCGTCTTCGTCGTCGACGAGTACGGTGCGGTGCAGGGCGTGATCAGCGAACGCGACCTGCTCGAGGCGATCGCCGGCGAACTCGGCCCGGGCATCGGCGACGAGGCCTGGGCCATCCAGCGCCCCGACGGCAGCTGGCTGATGGACGGGCTGATCCCGGTGCCGGAACTGAAGGACCGCCTGAGCCTGACCGACCTTCCCGACGAGGATCGCGGGCGCTACAACACCCTGGCCGGCATGATCATGCTGCTGCTGGGCCGCCTGCCGGTCGTCACCGATGTCGTCGAGTGGGCCGGCTGGCGCTTCGAGGTCGTCGATCTCGATGGCAAGCGCGTCGACAAGGTGCTGGTCCAGCCGATCACCCCGAACGAAGGAACCCCATGATCGTTGCCCAACTGCACAAGCGGCCCGTCGCACTGGACCGCGACACCCATCGCCGGCTCGCGCTGGCGGTGCCCTGGAGCGACTGGTCGATCGCCGACGGCCTGAACTCGGTCTTCCTGGCGATCGGCGAGTTCCAGGATGCCTGCCACGACTTCCCGATCCTCTTCATCCGCACCGGCGACGCCGAGCCGGCCGACTACGCACCGATCGCCGTGATGGGCCTGGCGCCGCAGGAGAACCTGTTCGTCGATGGCGGCAGCTGGCGCAGCCGCTACGACCCGGTCGTGCTGCGCTGCTACCCGTTCGGCATCGCCAGGCTGGATGGCGACCGTTACGCGGTGTGCATCGATGCCGGCTGGGACGGGCTGCGGCCCGAGGGCGACGGCGAGCGGCTGTTCGACGATGCCGGCGAGCCGACCGCGTTCACGCAGGGCATCCAGCGCCAGCTGGAGGCCTTCGAGGTCGACATCGAGCGCACGCGCCGCGCCGGACACCGGCTGGCCGAGCTCGGGCTGCTCCGCGAGATGCGCTTCGACGGCACGCTGGGCGACGGGAGCAAGGTCGGCGTTGACGGCTTCTTCGCGGTCGACGAGGCCAAGGTCCGCGATCTGCCCGACGACGCCGTGCTCGCTCTGCACCGCGAAGGCCTGATGGCGCTGATCCATGCGCACTGGTTCTCGCTCGGCCACATGCGCCGGCTGCTCGAGTGGCGCCAGCAGCGGCTGGCCGCCGCACCGAAGGACTGACACGGGCGCGCCCGCTGCGCGCCGAAGGAGACCGCGATGACCGCCAGAACCCGCCCCCCGTTCCGCGCCGACCATGTCGGCAGTTTCCTGCGCCCGGCCTACCTGCACGAGGCGCGCGCGAAGAAGGCACGTGGCGAGATCGACGCCGCCCAGCTGCGCGCCGTCGAGGACAAGGCCATCGCCGAGATCGTGCGCTTCCAGCAGGACTGCGGATTGCAGAGCATCACCGACGGTGAGCTGCGCCGCACCTACTTCCACATCGACTTCCTCGAGCAGCTCGGCGGCGTCAAGACCGACATCCCGGTGACGGTCAAGCGCCCCGACGGCAGCGAAGAGCTGGCGCCGCCGGTGATCCGCGTGATCGACAAGGTGCGCCATGCGAAGAACATCCAACTCGCCGACTTCCGCTTCCTGAAGTCGCAGGTCGAGGCGCTGGGTGTGGCGGGCCTGACGCCCAAGGTCACGATCCCGTCGCCGACGATGCTTCACTTCCGCGGCGGCCGCGCCGGCATCAGCAAGGAGGCCTACCCCGAGCTCGATCCCGACTTCTACGACGACGTGGCCAAGGCCTACGGGGAGGAGCTGCAGTCGCTGGCCGACGCCGGCTGCACTTACGTGCAGATGGACGACACCAACATGGCCTACCTGTGCGACGAGCGCATGCGCGAGGCGGCGCGCCAGCGCGGCGACGACCCCGACGAGCTGCCGCACCGCTATGCCGGCTTCATCAACAAGGTCGTCGCGCGCAAGCCGGCCGGCATGACGCTGGCGATGCACCTGTGCCGAGGCAACTTCAAGAGCACGCACGCCGCCGAAGGCAACTACGAGCCGGTGGCCGAGGCGCTGCTGGCGGAGATGAAGCTCGACGCGATCTTCATGGAGTACGACGACGACCGCTCGGGCGACTTTCGTCCTCTGCGCTTCCTGCCCAAGGGCCGCATCGTCGTGCTCGGCCTGGTCACCACCAAGTTCGGTGCGCTCGAATCGAAGGACGACCTGAAGCGCCGCATCGACGAGGCGGCCAAGTACGCGCCGCTGGAGCAGCTCTGCCTGAGCCCGCAGTGCGGATTCTCGAGCACCGTCGAGGGCAACAAGATCGCGATGGAGGACCAGCGCGCCAAGTTGCGCCTGGTGGTCGAGACCGCGCGCGAGGTCTGGGGCTGAAGGGCGCCGCGGCGGCTGCCACAATCGGCGGCCTGACATCCCGCTGCCCGTAGCCGATGACCGTTGAACTGAAGAAGCCCGCCGCCGGCGCGACCCCGATCCGCGTCGTCGACGCGTCGACCCTGGCCGCAGCCTGCCGCACGGCACCCGGCACCCACAGGCGCTGGTCCGAGACCCTGCGCTTCGAGGGCCGCGCGCACACGCACGCGCTGCTGCCCGCGGCCGACGGTTCGCTCGATGCGGTGTGGGTCGGGGCCGAGGCCGCCGACGACCCCTGGCTGCTGGCCTCGCTGCCGTCGGTGCTGCCGCCGGGGCGCTACCGGCTCGCCTCGGAGGGCCTGCCCGCCGACGCCTGCGCCGCGGCGCTGTCGTGGTCGCTCGGCGCCTACGCCTTCTCCCGCTACAAGTCCAAGCCGCGCGAGTGGCCGACGCTGATGCTCGCGCCCGGCGGCGACGCCGAACGTGGCGTGCTGCTGGCCAGGGCCATCGCACGGGTGCGCGACCTGGTCAACACCCCGACCGAGCACATGGGCCCGGCCGAACTGGCGGCCGAAGTGCAAGCGCTGGCCAAGGCGCACGGCGCACGATGCCGCGTGACCATCGGCGACGCGCTGCTGAAGCAGAACTTCCCCGCCATCCACGCCGTCGGTCGCGCCGCCGCGCCCGAGCGTGCACCCCGGTTGATCGAGCTGAACTGGGGTTCGCCCAAGCATCCGCGGCTGACCCTGGTGGGCAAGGGCGTGTGCTTCGACACCGGCGGGCTGGACATCAAGCCGTCGGCGTCGATGCGGCTGATGAAGAAGGACATGGGCGGCGCCGCCAATGCCATCGGGTTGGCGCAGCTGATCATGGCGATGGAGCTGCCGGTGCAACTGCAGCTGCTGATCCCGGCGGTGGAGAACGCGATCGCCGGCAACGCCTACCGCCCGGGCGACGTGGTGCCGACGCGCAAGGGCCTGCACGTCGAGATCGGCAACACCGACGCCGAAGGCCGCGTGATCCTGTGCGACGCGCTGGCCTACGGCGCCGAATCGAAGCCCGACCTGATCATCGACCTGGCCACGCTGACCGGCGCCGCCCGCGTGGCCTTGGGGCCGGACCTGCCGGCGCTGTTCTGCCGCCGCATGGATCTGGCGCGCGACCTCGTCGACCGTGGCCTGCGCCTGCGCGACCCCGTCTGGCACCTGCCGCTGTGGGCGGGCTACCACGCCGGCATCGAGAGCGACATCGCCGACATCGTCAACACCGGCAAGGACGCGATGGCCGGCGCGATCAACGCGGCGATCTTCCTCGAGGACTTCGTGCCGGCGGCGACCGACTGGCTGCACGTCGACCTGTTCGCCTGGAACCCGCGCGCCCGCCCGGGCCGCCCGGTAGGCGGCGAAGCGCAGGGCGTGCGCACGCTGATCGACTACCTGGCCAAGCGCTACGCGGCCTGACATCGACCCGACATCGAAGGAGAAACAGCCGATGGATGACGCTCCCGTCCTGACCCGCACCCAAGGCGCGGTGCGCGTGATCACGCTGAACCGGCCGGCCGCGCTGAACAGCTTCACCCAGGCCATGCACGGCCTGCTGCTGCCGGCGCTGGAAGAGGCGGCGGCCGACGCGGCGCTGCGCGCGGTGGTGATCACCGGCGCCGGCCGGGGCTTCTGCGCCGGCCAGGACCTGAACGACCCCGGCATGGCGATGCCCGACGGCGGTGCGCCCGACGTGGGCGCGGTCATCGAGCGCCACTACCGCCCGCTGGCCACCCGCGTGCGCACGATGCCGATCCCGGTGATCGCCGCGGTCAACGGCGTGGCCGCCGGGGCCGGCGCGAACTTCGCGCTGTGCTGCGACTTCGTGCTGGCCGCGCGCAGCGCCAGCTTCATCCAGGCCTTCTCGAAGATCGCCCTGGTGCCCGACTGCGGCGGCACCTGGCTGCTGCCACGGCTGATCGGCCGCGCGAAGGCGCTGGGCTATGCGATGAGCGGCGAGAAGCTGCCGGCCGAGGAGGCCGAACGCATCGGCCTGATCTGGCGCGCCGTCGACGACGCCGCGCTGATGGACGAGGCGATGGCGCTGGCCGATCGGCTGGCCGCGATGCCCGCGAAGGCGCTGGCCGAGACGCGGCGCGTGCTCGACGCGGCGATGCCGATGGAGTTCGGCGATGCACTGAGGCTCGAGGCCGACACCCAGCGGGAGCTGGGGCGGGCGCACGATTTCGGCGAAGGGGTCGCCGCCTTTCTGGCAAAGCGCGCGCCGACGTTTCGCGACCGATAGGGGCGGCATCCAGGTCGAGGAGACGTTGCCGATGCGGCGTGCGCCGATGGTGACGGGCCGTGCGCTGGCGGTCGCGGTTCCGCCTGTCTGCGACAGCACGCTGACTGGCGCGCCGGCAGAGGAGTGACTTGGACGCGTCCGATCCGGGCATGAGTCGGGCGATCGCCAAGACACCCCGGCGAGGTGTCCTCGGAGTCGCCGGTTTCGTCGTCGTGATGCTGGCGGCCGTGGTGCTTGTCGGGCTCGGTGGTTGCGCCCGGTACGCGGGTCCCGCAGTCGAGGTGTCCTTTGTCAGCGCGGACGGAACGCGGCTCGCCGGCACGTGGGTGCATCCGCCGCACGCAGCGGCGTCGGCGCCGGCGATCGTCCTGCTGCACGGCGCCGAGGCGGCCACGCGATCGCTGGCGTACCGGATGCATGCCAACGTCTTCGTCGAACGCGGCATCGCCGTGCTGCTGTTCGACAAGCGTGGTGCAGGCGAATCGGGTGGTGATCACAACGGACGCCGTTACGCTCAACTCGTCGACGACGCGTTGGCAGCGCTCGAGTGGGTGGCACGGCGGCCGGAAGTGGATGCCTCGCGCCTGGGGTTGGTCGGCATCAGCGAGTCCGGCTGGATCACGCCCGAGGTGGCCGAGCGCCACGGCGGGCTGTCGATGGTCATCAACAAGTCGGGGCCGGCGCTGGCCTGGCCGGTGATCTCCGAGTGGGAGCGGTACCACGAGATCCTCGCCGAGGGGGCGAGCGAGCACAGCGCGCGCGAGCAAGCGGCCGTGTATCGCCGACTGTGGGCCTACCAGGTCGAGCGCACGGCGGAACGGCGGCTTGGGCTCGAGTCGGAACTGCGTGCGTGGGCCCGGCGCAAGGACTCCCGCTTGCCGGTCGAACTGGCCGACTACAGCGAGACCACGGTGTCGAGAATCCGCTACGACCCGGGGCCCTTCCTCGAGCGCATGCAGGTGCCGATGCTCTACGTTTACGGGCGGCACGATGTCAACGTCCCGATCCTCGCGTGTGTCGAGCGGCTGAGGTCACTCGCCGCGCAGGGCCGACCCGTGCGGCACCATGTCTTCGAAGGCGAGGGATACGAGATCGGCGGTCTGCGCTGGTGGCCGCCCGGCTACGGATTCGCCGACGGCTACGTCGAACTGATCAGCGAGTTCGCGCTGCGGCATCTGTCGAGCCGTGGCGCGGCAATGAAAACGGGCCCCCGGGGCCCGTACGCCGTGCATGCTGGCGGAGGGAGCGGGATTCGAACCCGCGGTGGGCTATGAACCCACACACGCTTTCCAGGCGTGCGACTTAAACCACTCATCCATCCCTCCGCAGCGAACTCCTGAACCTGCTGCGCTTTGGCTCCGGCTCACGAACGCTGCGCGTTCATGACCCTGCGCTGCAATCGGTGTTGCATGCCGGACGTCCAGATGCACGACCTGAACCATCGAGCCTTCCCGCCTATTCGCGGGCGATTCTAGCCTGTGGGGGCAGTGCCACCGGCCGGAGTGGCGCGGGCTGACATCAGAGGACCTGGTGGCGGGCGGTGTCGAGGCTCGGTGTTCGTGTGTCGGAGATCGGAAGTGCGTTGAGCAGGGGAGGAGTGTGGGTACCGGTGGTCGCTGAATCGTTAAGAAAAGAAAATCAGACCAGGAACTTCGTTTCAGAA
>CALJUI010000415.1 GCA_937975735.1 uncultured Rubrivivax sp. | reverse complement strand
CGTACTGATCGAAGTCCGTCCAGGCCACCACGAAGGTGCCGGGCGCGACGGCGCAGCGCCTGAACGTGTCGACGGTGCCCGGGGTGCGCGCTTGATCGAACTCTGGCCCGGCGCGCTGACGCTGGACGATCTGCTCGCCATCCACGCCGGCGGCCAGCCGCTGCGCATCGACCCGGCGGCGCTGCCGGCGGTGCAGGCCAGCGCCGCGGTCGTGCAGCGGGCGGCACTGGGCGAGGCGGCGGTGTACGGCGTCAACACCGGCTTCGGCAAGCTGGCGAGCACGCGCATCAGCGACATCGACCTGGCCGCGTTGCAGGTCAACCTGATCCGCTCGCACAGCGTCGGCGTCGGCGAGCCGCTTGGCGCGGAAGTGCTGCGGCTGATGCTGGCGTTGAAGGCGGCGAGCCTGGCGCGCGGCCACTCCGGCGTGCGGCCTGAGGTCATCGACGCGCTGGTGGAGGTGCACAACGCCGGCCTCGTGCCCTGGGTGCCGAGCCAGGGGTCGGTCGGTGCATCCGGCGACCTGGCGCCGCTGGCGCACATGACGCTGGCGATGATGGGCGAAGGCCACTTCGCGGTCGGCGGCCTGCGCCGCCCGGCCGACGAGACCTTGCGCGAGCACCACATCGAACCGCTGGTGCTGCAGGCCAAGGAGGGTCTGGCGCTGATCAACGGCACCCAGACCTCGACCGCGCTGGCGCTGCACGCGCTGCTGTCCTTCGAGCCGGTGCTCGAGGCGGCGCTGGTGGTCGGCGCGCTGACGGTGGACGCGGCCCGCGGCAGCGACGGACCTTTCGACCCGCGCATCCACGCGCTGCGCGGCCAGCCCGGACAGATCGACGTGGCGCAGTACTACCGGCAGCTGCTCGCCGGCAGCGCGATCCGCCAGTCGCACCTCGACGGCGACGACCGCGTGCAGGACCCGTACAGCCTGCGCTGCCAGCCGCAGGTCATCGGCGCCTGCCTCGACCAGCTGCGCCATGCGGCGCTGGTGCTGGTGCGCGAGGCGAACGCCGTCACCGACAACCCGCTCGTGTTCGCCGAGGACGGCGCGATGGTCAGCGGCGGCAACTTCCACGCCGAGGCGGTGGCGCTGGCCTGCGACGCGATGGCCACCGCGATCGCCGAGGTCGGCGCGATCGCCGAGCGGCGCATCGCGATGCTGATCGACACCGGCGTGTCGCGCCTGCCGCCCTTCCTGACCGGCGACCCCGGGCTGAACAGCGGCTTCATGATCGCCCACGTCACCGCCGCGGCGCTGGCCAGCGAGAACAAGTCGCTCGCCCACCCGGCCAGCGTCGACAGCCTGCCGACCAGCGCGAACCAGGAGGACCACGTCTCGATGGCCACCTTCGCCGCGCGCCGGCTGCAGCCGATGATCGCCAACGTCGCGCACATCCTGGGCATCGAGCTGCTCGCCGCCGCTCAGGGCATCGAGTTCCTGCGCCCGCTGCGCAGCTCCGAGCCGCTCGAGTCGGTGCACCAACTGCTGCGCGAGCGCTGCCCGGCGATGGGGCAGGATCGCTTCCTGGCGCCCGACATCGAGGCGGCGACGACCCTGGTGACCGACGGCTCGTTGGCACGTATCCTGCGAACGCTGCGCGACCTGCCCCCCCTTTGGATTCCGGCCTGAACCCACCCACCCGAGGAGATCCCATGAAGAAGACCCTGCTGGCCCTGGCCATCGCCACCACCGCCGTCGCCGTGTCGGCGCAAGAGACCAAGGTCTCGATCGGCATGTCCGGCTGGACCGGCTTCGCACCGCTGACGCTGGCCAAGGAGGCCGGCCTGTTCAAGAAGCACGGCCTGGACGTGACGATCAAGAAGATCCCGCAGAAGGACCGCCACCTGGCGATCGCCAGCGGCGACATCCAGTGCGCGGCCACGACGGTCGAGACCTGGATCGTCTGGAACGCCAACGGCGTCGCGACGACGCAGATCTTCCAGCTCGACAAGAGCTACGGCGCCGACGGCATGGTCGTGAAGCCGAACATCGCAAAGATCGCCGACCTGAAGGGCAAGACGGTGGCTGCCAGCGCCCCCGGCACCGCGCCGTACTTCACGCTGGCCTGGATGCTGAAGAAGAACGGCCTGTCGGTGAAGGACGTCAACGTCGTCAACCTCGAGCCGCAGGCCGCAGCCAACGCGATGATCGCCGGCACCGCCAACCTCGACGCGGCGATGACCTACGAGCCGTATCTCTCGGCGGTGCGCGAGAAGCCCGAGGCCGGCAAGATCATCGCGACCACGCTCGACTACCCGATGATCATGGACACCTTCGGCTGCACGCCGAAGTTCCTGGCCGACAACCCGAAAGCCGCCAAGGCGCTGGCCGACGGCTACTTCGACGCGGTGGCGATGATCAAGGCGGAGCCGAAGAAGAGCTTCGAGATCATGGGCGCCGACGTCAAGCAGACGGGCGAGAAGTTCGAGGCGAGCCAGAAATACCTGCGCTGGCAGGACCGCGCAGCGAACCAGAAGTTCTTCGCCGGCGAGCACGCGCAGTTCAGCAAGGAGGCGGCCGACCTGCTGCTCGAGGCCGGCATCATCCGGGCGATCCCGGACCTGTCGAAGCTGGCCGACACCAGCTTCATCAAGTGACCTGAACCGGTGAAACCCCTGGTGCCCGTGGCGCCGGGCGCGCGCATCGCGCTCGGCGTGTCCTTCTTCGTGCTGTTCGTCGCGGTCTGGGCCGCGGCGACCTTCGGCGGCTTCGTCAACAAGCTGTTCCTCGCCGACCCGCTGACGATGCTGCAGTCCGGCTGGACGCTGCTCGCGGAGATGGGCTTCGCGCACGACATCGGCATGACGGTCTGGCGCGTGATTGGCGGCTTCGTGATCGCCGCGGTGATCGCGCTGCCGCTGGGCGTGCTGATGGGGGCCTACAAGCCGATCGAGGCCTTCTTCGAGCCCTTCGTCAGCTTCGCGCGCTACCTGCCGGCGAGCGCCTTCATCCCGCTGCTGATCCTGTGGGCCGGCATCGGCGAGGCGCAGAAGCTCGCGGTGATCTTCATCGGCAGCTTCTTCCAGCTCGTGCTGATGATCGCGGTCACCGTCGGCAACACCCGCCGCGACCTCGTCGAGGCGGCCTACACGCTGGGCACCTCCGACCGCGGGCTGATCCGGCGCGTGCTGATCCCGGGGGCCGCGCCCGAGATCGCCGAGATCCTGCGCATGGTGCTCGGCTGGGCCTGGACCTACGTGATCGTCGCCGAGCTGATCGGCGCGTCGAGCGGCATCGGCCACATGATCACCGACAGCCAGGCGCTGCTCGCGACCGACCAGATCATCTTCGGGATCATCGTGATCGGCCTGATCGGCCTGGTCAGCGACCTCGCGTTCAAGTGGGCCAACCGCGCGCTCTTCCCGTGGGCTGCGCTGGGACGCTGAGCCATCGATGAACATCCTGCGCATCCGCGGCGTCGAGCGCCGCTTCGACACCACGCTCGCGCTGCAGGCCACCGACCTCGACGTCGCCGAGAACGACTTCATCACGATCCTCGGCCCCAGCGGCTGCGGCAAGAGCACGCTGCTGCGCATCGTCGCCGGCCTCGACTCGCCCACCGCCGGCGAGGTGCTGCTCGACGGCCGGCACGTCGGCGGCCCGGGCGCGGACCGCGGCATGGTTTTCCAGAGCTACACCCTCTTCCCGTGGCTGAACGTGCTGGACAACGTGTGCTTCGGCCTGCGCGAGCGTGGCATGAAGCGCGAGCGGCAGGTCGACGTCGCGACGGGCTTCATCGACAAGGTCGGCCTGAAGGGCTTCGAGCGCCATTACCCGAAGCAGCTCTCCGGCGGCATGCAGCAGCGCACCGCGCTGGCGCGCGCCCTCGCCAACGACCCGCGCATGCTGTTGATGGACGAGCCTTTCGGCGCGCTCGACCACCAGACCCGCGAACTGATGCAGGAGCTGCTGCTGGGCATCTGGGAGGAGCAGAAGAAGACCGTGCTCTTCGTCACCCACGACATTGACGAGGCGGTCTTCATGGGCAGCCGCGTCGTCGTGATGAGCGCGCGGCCCGGCCGCATCAAGCTCGACCTGCGCGTCGACCTGCCGCACCCGCGGCACTACGCGATGAAGACGACGCCGGCCTTCATGGCGCTGAAGGCCGAGCTGACCGAGGCGGTGCGTGCCGAGGTGCTGGCGGCGCAGATCCAGCAGGCCGGACAGGGCTGAAGGGTCAGCCGCCGGGCCCGTGCAGCCTCGCGCGGAAACCGGTGCGCCACCAGGCCCAGGCCAGCACCGCAAAGTAGGCGGTGAAGATCGCGCCGGCCCACCACTCGGTGACGTTCTCGAGCGCGTCCTTGGCCGTGGGCGTGGTCCACCACAGCGGCAGCAGCACATGCGCCAGGCCGAGCAGCGGGAGCATGGCGCACAGCGTCAGCAGCGCCCGGGTCAGGTGTCGTTCGGCCCGGCGCTGCTGCAGCCGGCGCCGCATCTGGTCGCTGACGATCAGCATGCCGATGCAGGTCAGGCCGAAGTAGAAGACCACGCCGTAGCGACGCATCCAGCGGTAGCCTTCGCCTTCGGTGCCGAGGAAGGTGCCGTACGTCACCAGCACCAAGCCCGCCGCCACGCCCAGCGCAGGCAGCGTGCGTTGCCGGTGATCGGGGGGCACCCCCAGCGTGCGCAGCCAGGCCGGGCAGAGCAGCCAGCAGCCGGCCTGCAGCACCGCCGCCGGCAGCAGCAGCGCGCGGAACAGGATGTTCGGCAGGTCGTGCCGCGCGGCGCGGCTGATCGACACGCAGCCGTCGACGAAGGGGTTGCACGAGGGCACCAGTCCGAGCCGGATCGACAGCGCATACGCCACCGCCGTGGCCACGAGGGGCAGCAGCGCGGCCAGCAGCGGCAAGGGCCACAGCGCGGGGTCGGGCCCGTTCGGGGGGCAGGGTTTCATGGTCCGTGGCAGTTCCGCGCCGAGCTTAGCGTCGGCTGCGGGTTGACTTCGGTCAAGTGCCCTGCGGCAGAAGTCATCAGACTCGCGCCATGGGCCCAGACACGAAGGACCGCGACGATCCGCCCTGGCGCATCCTGGCGCTGTCGGGCGGCGGCTTCCTCGGCCTGTACACCGCGGTCGTGCTGGCCGGGATGGAGGAGCGGCTGGGCGAGCCGCTCGGCCGCCGCTTCGACCTGATTGCCGGCACCTCGATCGGCGCGGTGCTCGGGCTGGCGCTGGCCTTCGAGGTGCCGATGAACCGGCTGGTGCGCCTGTTCGTCGAGCAGGGGCCGAAGGTGTTCTCGCACCGCGGGCTGCCGTCGGGCGCGATCAGTCGCCTGATCGACCTCAGCCGTTCGGTGATGGGCCCGAAGTACTCCGGCGAGGCGCTGCGCGACGCGCTCGAGGCCGAGTTCGGTGACCACCGGCTGGGCGACGCGCTGCACCCCTTCGTCGTGCCGGTCGTCGACGTCGGTCGCAGCCGCACCAAGGTCTTCAAGACGCCGCACGTGCCGGCGTCCGAGGGCGACGCCGCGGCGCGGATCGTCGACGTGGCGATGGCCGCCTGCGCCGCGCCGTCGTACTTCCCCGCCGTGCCCATCGACGGCCGGCTGTACGCCGACGGCGGGCTGTTCGCGGTCGCCCCCGACCAGGTCGCGCTGCACGAGGCCGAGCACTTCGCGGGCATCGACCTCGACCGCGTGTCGATGCTGTCGGTCGGCACCGCGACGTCGAACTACCGGCCGCTCGAGGGCGCCGACGACCCGCAGGCCGGCGCGGTCAGCTGGCTGTCGGACGGCCGCCTGGTGCTGACGATGATCGCCGCGCAGCAGCAGCACGTGCAGGCGATGGTCGAGGACCGGCTCGGCCCCCGCTACCTGCGGCTCGATGCCGACTGGCCGCCCGAGGCCGGCCTGGGCATCGACATCGCCTCGGCCGAGGCGGCGCGCACGCTGACCGCGCTGGCCGAGGACACGCTGCGTCGCACAAAGGCAAGGCCGCTGGCGCCCTTCGTCGGCGAACGCCGGGGTTGAGACGCGGCTCAGGGCGCCATCAGCACCGGCAGCGTCATCGACGTCAGGATCGTGTGCGTGGCGCCGCCGAGCACCCACTCGCGGGCCCGCGAGTGGCCGTAGCAGCCCATCACCAGCAGGTCGACGTCGAGGTCGGCCGCGCGCGACAGCAGCTGCTCGCCCATGTCGGCGCCCTGCGGCCCGCAGCGGTGGATGCGGGCCTCGATGCCCTGCGCCTTCAGTCGCGTCTCGATGCGCGCGGCGACCTCCGCGTCCTCGCCGTAGCCTTCGTCCCAGAGCGTGACGTCGACGCGTTCGGCCGAGCGCAGCAGCGGCATCGCGCCGATCAGCGCACGTGCCGCCTCGCGCGCTTCCTTCCAGGCCAGCATGACCCGCCGGCCGATCTCGTCCGACCGCTGGATGTAGGGCAGCACCAGCGCCGGCGTGCCGCTGCCGATGACCACCGACGAGACGAAGTCCGCCGGCACGTCGCGGACGCCGTCCTTCGGCTCGCGCTGGCCGAGCACCAGCAGGTCGGCGTACAGCGCCGCCCGGCGCATCGCGTTCACCGGCTCCTCGGCCAGGTCCTGCCAGCGCAGATGGGACAGGCCCCCGGCGACGGCGTCGTCGAACAGCGCCTTTGCCGCGCGGCGGCGCTGGTCGTCGAACTCGACCAGCAGCGCCCCGGCGTCGCCGCCGGGCATGAAGCCACTCGGGTGGGCCACCAGCGTCGGCGTGACGGCGTAGGCCGCCGTCGCCTGCGCGCCAAGGCGGCCGGCGAGCCGGGCGGCCACCTGCAGCCGCATGCGGCTGCAAGGCGACGAGTCCATGTGGACGAGGATCGTGCGAATGGCGTCCATGGCGGCGACTCCGATGCGGCGGAGGCTTCAGGTTAGCCTTCGGCCCGCGCCGGGGCTTGAGCGATGTCAAGCTCGGGCCGGGCAGGCGGGTCTTTCATTTGTCATCCGGCGTGCACAGGGCTGAAACGTGCCTCGGGCAAGCTCGGCGGTTGGCACTCGCTATGCTTGACCCCCAGAACAGGCGCGGCGCGATGACCCGGCCCCGAGGAGAACCGTCTTGAATCACCGTCCCGATCGACCCCCGTTGCGCCTGTCGCGCGAGCGAGCGCTCGCTGCCGCCGCCGGCCTGGCCGTCGTCGTCCTGCTGGCCGGTTGCGACCGCGCACCAGCCCAGGGCGGCCCGGGCGGTGGTGCCGGTGGCCCGCCGCCGGCGATGCCGGTGACGGTCGTCGAAGCCAGGCCGCAGCAGCTGCCCGCCGGCATCGAGACCGTGGCCACGCTCGAGGGCCAGCGCGAGGTCGAGGTGCGCGCCCGGGTCGGCGGCGTGCTGCTCAAGCAGCTGTTCCGCGAAGGCGAGGCGGTGCGCGCCGGCGCCGTGCTCTATCAGATCGAGCCTGCACCCTTCGACATCGCGCTCGACGCCGCGCGGGCCACGGTGGCGCAGCAGGAGGCGAGGGTCGAACAGGCGCGGCGCGAGAACGAGCGCTTGGCCGCGCTGATCAGGGACCGCGCGATCAGCCAGCGCGAGGCCGACGACGCCGGCAGCGGGCTGAAGACCGCCGAGGCGGCGCTGCTGGCCGCGCGTGCGCAGCTGCGCGAGGCCCAGCTCAACGCCGGCTACACCCAGGTCGCCGCGCCGATCGGCGGCGTCGCGCAGCGTTCGCAGCGCAGCGAAGGCGCACTGATCAGTCCGGCCGCCGACGGCGGCCTGCTGACGACGATCGTGCAGACCCACCCGATCCGCGCCAGATTCGCGCTGACCGAGGCCGAAGCGGCGGCGCTGCGCAAGGCGCGCGGCGCCGAGGTGCGGCTGATCGGCGCCGACGGCCGGCCGACCGCCACCGTCGGCCGGCTCGACTTCGCCGGCTCGATGGTCGACCCGCGCCTGGGCACGGTGGCGATGCGCGCCGAGCTGCCGAACCCCGACGGCGCCTGGCTGCCCGGGCAGTTCGTGCGCGTGCTCGTGACCTCGGGGCGCACCGAGGGCTTCCTGGTGCCGCAGTCGGCGGTGATGAGCGGCGAGCAGGGCCGCTTCGTCTGGGTCATCGGCGCGGAAGGCAAGGCGATGCCGAAGCCGGTGCAGACCGGCCCCTGGCAGGGCAGCGACTGGGTCATCACCGGCGGCCTGGCGGCTGGCGACAAGGTCATCACCAACAACCTGATGAAACTGTTCCCCGGCGCGGCGGTGCAGGTCGCCGGCGATCCGCCCGCGGCGCCCGCGTCGGCGGCCTCCGGCGCACGCAACTGACGGACGCGTCGCCATGTTCTCGCGCTTCTTCATCGAGCGGCCGGTCTTCGCCACCGTGCTGGCCATCGTGCTCGTGCTCGCCGGCCTGGTGTCGGCGCGTGCGCTGCCGATCGCCCAGTACCCGGACATCGCCCCGCCCACCGTCCAGATCATCGCCAACTACCCCGGCGCGTCGGCCGAGACGCTGGCGCGCACGGTCGCCGCGCCGATCGAGGAGCAGCTCTCGGGCGTCGAGGGGCTGCTGTACTTCAACTCGAGCTCGGCGTCGAACGGCCAGATGACGATCACCGCCACCTTCGAGGTCGGCACCGACATCGACAAGGCGACCTTCAACGTCAACAACCGCGTGCAGCGCGCGACGCCGCGCCTGCCCGACGAGGTGCGGCGCAACGGCGTGCAGGTCGCCAAGCAGTCGAACAACTTCCTGCTCGTCATCGCGGTCAACTCGCCCGACCTGTCGCGCGACACCCTGTTCCTGTCGAACTACTCGACGCAGAACATCGTCGACGACCTCAAGCGCGTGCCCGGCACCGCCGACGTCTTCATCTTCGGCGCCCGCGACTACTCGATGCGGCTGTGGCTGCAGCCCGACCGCATGGCCGCGCTCGGCGTCACGCCGGCCGACATCGCCGCCGCGGTGCAGGCGCAGAACGCGCAGTTCGCCGCCGGCAAGATCGGCGCGCCGCCGTCCCCGCCGGGGCAGCAGCTCGAGTTCACCGTGACCGCGCGCGGCCGCCTCGTCGAGGCCGAGGCCTTCGGCGACATCGTGCTGCGTTCGTCGGGGCCGAACGGCGTGCTGCGCATCAAGGACGTCGCCCGCGTCGAGCTCGGCGCGCAGAGCTACGACGCCACCAACAGCGTCAACGGCCAGCCGGCGATCGCGCTGGCGGTGCTGCTGGCCAGCGGTGCCAATGCGCTGGACACCGGCGAGGCGGTGCGCCAGAAGATCGCCGAACTCAAGCGCGACCGCTTCCCGCCCGGCGTCGACTACCTGATCCCGTACGACACGACGCTGTTCGTGTCGGCCTCGATCAAGGAGGTGCTGACGACCATCGTCGAGGCCGCGCTGATCGTGCTGGCCGTGGTCTTCGTCTTCCTGCAGACCTGGCGCGCGACGCTGATCCCGATGCTGGCGGTGCCGGTGTCGCTGATCGGAACCTTCGCCGGGCTGTACCTGTTCGGCTTCTCGATCAACACCTTGACGCTGTTCGCGATGGTGCTGTCGATCGGCATCGTCGTCGACGACGCGATCGTCGTGCTGGAGAACGTCGAGCGCCTGATCTCCGAGGAGAAGATGGAGCCGATGGCCGCCGCCATCGAGGCGATGCGCGAGGTCCAGGGCGCGGTGATCGGCATCGTGCTGGTGCTGTCGGCGGTGTTCATCCCGGTGGCCTTCCTCGGCGGCATCGCCGGCCAGCTCTACCGACAGTTCGCGGTGACGGTGACGGTGGCGGTGATCCTGTCGGGCATCGTCGCGCTGACGCTGACGCCGGCGCTGTGCGCGATCCTGCTCAAGGCCAGCCACGGCGCGCGCAGCGAACGGCTGTTCAAGCCCTTCAATGTCGCCTTCGGCTGGATCACGCGGCGCTTCCTCGGCGCGGTGCACCTGGCGCTGGCGCACCGGCTGCTCGCGCTGCTGCTGTTCGCGGCGATCATCGGCGCGGTGGCCTGGCTGCTCGCGCGCATCCCCGGCAGCTTCGTGCCGCCGGAGGACCAGGGCTACATCATCGCCGCGGCGCAGCTGCCCGACGGCGCGACGCTCGAGCGCACCGGCGCGACGACCGACCAGTTGCGCGGGATGATCAAGGACAACCCGGCGATCAAGGACATCTTCATCGTCAACGGCTTCGACCTGATCGGCGGCGGCAGCAAGAGCAGCGCGGCGACGATCTTCATCCCGATGAAGCCCTGGGAGCAGCGCCAGCAGACGACCTTCGAGCTCGCCGGCCAGGTCAGCGGCCTCGGCTTCACGGCGCTCGGCGACGGCATCGCCTTCGCCTTCAACCCGCCGCCGATCCAGGGCCTGGGCCAGGCCGGCGGCTACGAGGTCTACGTGCAGGGCCGCGCCGACCCCGACCCGCTGCGCCTGGCGCGCGTGACGCAGGACTTCATGGCGGCGCTGGCGCAGCACCCGGCGCTGACGCCGACGCAGACCTTCTTCCGGCCGACCGTGCCGCAGCTGCGCGTCGAGGTCGACCGCGAGAAGGCGATCGCGCTGGGCGTGCCGATCAACGAGGTCTTCGCGGCGCTGCAGGCGCAGATGGGCTCGCTGTACGTCAACGACTTCAACAAGGCCGGCCGAACCTACCGCGTGACGATGCAGGCCGACGCGGCCTACCGCTCCAAGCCGGGCGACCTGGGCCGGCTGTACGTGCGATCGGCGAGCAGCGGCCAGATGATTCCGCTGAAGGCGCTGATCTCGGTCAGCGAGATCGTCGGCCCCGAGCAGATCGAGCGCTACAACAGCTACATCGCGGCGAAGGTGCTGGGCAACGCCAAGCCGGGCTTCAGTTCGGGCGAGGCGATCGCGGCGGTCGAGGAGGTCGCGCGCACGACGCTGCCGGCAGGTTACGCGATCGAGTGGACCGGGCAGGCCTTCCAGGAGAAGCGCACCGGCAACGCGTCGATCTTCGCCTTCGGCTTCGCGCTGATCATGGTCTACCTGATCCTCGCGGCGCTCTACGAGCGCTGGGGCGTGCCGCTGGCGGTGGTGCTGGCGGTGCCCTTCGCGCTGCTCGGCGCATTGGGCTTCGTCGCGATCCGTGGCATGGAGAACGACATCTACTTCCAGATCGGGCTGATCGTGCTGATCGGCCTGGCAGCGAAGAACGCGATCCTGATCGCCGAGTTCGCGATGCAGGGCATGGAGGCCGGGCTGAGCGCGATGGACGCCGCGGCCGAGGCGGCGCGGCTGCGCTTCCGGCCGATCGTGATGACCTCGCTGGCCTTCGTGCTGGGCGTCGTGCCGCTGGTGCTGGCCACCGGCGCCGGCGCGGCGGCGCGGCAGAGCATGGGCACCGGCGTGTTCGGCGGGATGATCGTCGCCACCTTCGTGGCGCCCGTGTTCATCCCGCTGTTCTTCAGCCTGCTGGCCAGGAAGCCCCGGCCGAGCCACGCGCACCCGCCGCACGAGGGGACAGCCGCATGAGACCCTTGCCGACCCTTGCGCTGACGTTGCTGCTGGCGGCCTGCGGCAGCGCGCCGGAGCGCCCACCCGCGCCGGTGGCACTGCCGCCGGCGTTCCCAGGCGCCGCGGCCGCGGCAGCGGCAGCGCCG
>CALJUI010000414.1 GCA_937975735.1 uncultured Rubrivivax sp. | reverse complement strand
GGCCGAGGAAGGCCACCAGGACTACTACAAGAAGAACCCGCTGCGCTACCAGTACTACCGCCACGGCTGCGGTCGCGACGCCCGCCTGAAGCAGCTCTGGGGCGATCAGGCGATCACGCCGTAGGCCCAGGCAGCGTCAGCTCGGCACGCAGCCCGGGCTCGGCGCGACTGAAGACGAGCGCACCTCGGTGCGCCCGAGCCACGAGCCGGCACAGGTGCAGCCCCAGGCCGACGCCGCCGCTGGCACGGCTGCGCGCGCTGTCGGGCCGGTAGAACGCGTCGGCCAGGTGCGCCAGGTGCTCGGCAGCGACGCCCGGGCCATGGTCGCGCACGACGATCTTCAGCGATGCGCCGTCGCGCTGAACGACGACGTCGGGCGGGCGATCGGCCGGCACGCCGTGCCGCAGGGCGTTGCCGATCAGGTTGCGCAGCAACAGCCGCAGGCGCCCCGCATCCAGCGACCAGCGGCCGACGTCCGGCGCCACTTCGACGTGCAGCGTGCGCCCCGCGAACTGCGACGCCACCAGATCGCGCACGAGCGCGCCGACGTCGGTCGGCTCGGCGTGCAGGGCCGCATGGCCCGAGGCCAGGCGCTCGCTCTCCAGGAGGTCGGTGATGAGATCGCGCATCGACGCCAGGTCGTCCATCAGCGCGGCGCGCTCGGGCGTCTCGTCGAGGAGTTCCGCATTGACGCGCGCCCGTGTCAACGGGCTGCGCAACTCGTGGCTGATCGCCAGCAGCAGGGCCCGCTTGGCGTCGAGCATGCCCTGCAGGCTGCCGGCCATGCGGTTGATTCGCTCGGCGAGTTCGCCCAGCTCGTCGCGCCGAGGCACGACGATCGGCACGCCGAACTCGCCGCGGCCGAAACGCTCCACCCCAGCGCCGATGTCCTGCAGTGGCGCCAGCAGTCGTCGCACGGCGACGAAGGCGACCGCGGTCAGCGCCAGCAGCGCCGCCAGCGTGATCCAGCCCAGGGCCCGCGGGCGGGATCCGAACCTTGGCTCGGCCAGGCCGAAGGTGATGCGGTGGCCGTCTGCGGTTGCGCGCTGCAGTCCGAACCCGCCGTCTTCGTCGTCGTCATCGTGCCGGTGCGCCGCGCGTCCGGGGTGCGAGTCGTAGTGCACGACCGGGCCGTCGATGCGGATCGCCACCGGCAGCCTTGCGACGATCGCGGCGGCGCGTTCGGCGCTCGGCGGCGAGCCGATCTCGACCGCCAGCCGCTCGGCGTAGTCCGCCAGCATCGGTTTGACATAGCCCTGCCAGCCGCCCGCGACCACGCGCTGCATGCCGACGACGAACACGGCCGTCGTCGCCAGCGCCAGCAGCAGGAAGAGCGTGACCAGGCGCCAGCGGATCGAGTGGCGCCATCGCCGGTGCCATCGCCTCACTCGCGCGCTCCGGCGAACAGGTAGCCGGCGTTGCGCAACGTGCGGATCACGTCCAGGGGCTCGAGCTTGCGGCGCAGTCGACTGACCAGGATGTCGACGGCGCGCGAGTGGATGTCCTCGGCGGCGCGGCCGCGCAGCTTGTCCAGGATGTCGTCGCGGCTGAAGACCTTGTTCGGCGCGCCGGCCAGCAGCGCGAGCAGCTCGAACTCGGTGCCGGTCAGTTCGACCACCTCATGGTGGCGCCGCACGCGCCGCTGGTCGAGGTCGATCTCGAGGCCGTCGAAGAGCAGCCGGCGCCTGTCCGGCAGCTCGTTCGCCGTGCGACGCCAGATCGTCTGCAACCGCGCGAGCAGTTCGCGAGGTTCGAAGGGCTTGGGCAGGTAGTCGTCGGCGCCGAGCTCGAGCCCGACGACACGGTCCATGACATCGCCGCGCGCGGTCAGCATGACGATCGGGATCGTGCTGTCCCTGCGGATCGTGCGGCAGAGCTCGAAGCCGTCCATCTCGGGCAGCATGACGTCGAGGATGGCCGCGTCGAAGACCTGCTCGTGCAGCAGCGCCAGCCCGGCCCGGGGTCGGGTGGCGTGCACGAGCTCGATCTCGAAGCGCCGGAAGAAGGCCGTCAGCGGCGGGCCGAGGCCTTCGTCGTCGTCGATCAGCAGCAGGCGGCGCATGGCCTGCATTGTGGATCCCTCAAGACCGGCCCCAGCGGCGGAGGCGGTCCATGGTCTCGCGCAGTTCCTGCTGCTGGTCGGGGCGCAGACTGTCGAAGAAGTCGGCCGCGGCGGCGATCACCTCGGGCGCCTTGCTGCGCAGCGCGTCGGTCTTGGCCACGACCAGGGCCTCGGCGCGGGCGCGGTCGAAGGTCGACCCGGCGACCAGGGCCTTCAGCGCGGCGCGGGGGTCGGGCGTATCGCCGACCAGCGCGTTGCGCTGCTCGCGCAGGCGGTCGACGAGCACGCCCAGACGTGACTGCTGCGCCGCGTCGAGCTCGAGCTTGCGGGCGGCCTTCTCGATGACGCGGGCCTTGAACTCGGCCGCGTCGGACTCGCTCATCTGCTGCCAGCGGTGGCCGTGGTGGTCGCGGTCGGCGAAGGCGGCGATGCCGCCGAGCAGCACCGCGGCAGCGCCGAGGCCGATGAGGGTGCGATTGATCCAGGTCTTCATGGGGGCTCCTTGAGGCGGGCGCTTGCGGCGCGGGTGGCTGAGGGTTTCCATCGTGCCCAGCGCGCCGGATGCCGTCCTTTCGCCGGGGTATCGCTGCGTAACGTTTCATGTCGCCGGGCGCGGCGCTACAGTGACGACCGATGCAACGACGCCTCCTGTGCCAACTGATCGTGCTGGGTGCGCCGGCCCTCGTGCGTGCCCAGGGCACGGAGGAACGCACGCTCTCGCTGTACGGCGTGCCCCTCAAGGACGCCGACGCACAGAAGTTCCTGGACGCCGCGCTGGCCGCAGGCGGCAAGGCGCTGCCGGTGCCCGACGGCGCGCCGCCGCTGCTCGACATGCGCGACGCGGGCGTGCCGGCGCTCGAGCGGCTGACGCTGCTCAGCCACGAGGGTCGCGTGGCCGTCGTGCGCTTCCGCATCAAGGGCTACGGTCAGGACAACGTCGCCCTGCGCGGCCTGCTGGTGGGCAAGTACGGGCTGCCGATGACCGTGTCGTCGCGCCCGCTGCCGTTCGGTGCCTTCGGCGAGCGCGCCGTGCCGCGCGGCGGCTTCCAGTGGTCCTTCGACGACGGCATGAAGCTCATCTACGAGCACCCGCGCGTCGGCGAGGTCAGCCTGTCCTACGTCGACGTGGCGCGGCGCGAGGCGCTGAGCGCGGGTCGCATGCCTGGCGCCACGCCGAGGGTCGACAACGCCGTTCGCGATCGGTTCTGATCCGGAAGGCGGGTGGGCGGCGCCGATGCCCGGCGGTCGACGCGGGCGCCGACGGCTCAAGATCAGCCGCGGTCGACCGATAAGCCGACATGGATCACCTCTGGTGGATTGCGGCGTCCGTCGCTGCCCTGCTGCTGATCGGCGGACTCGTCGTCTGGTGGCAAGCGCGCGCCCGCCTGGTCCAGATCCAGCGCCAGCTCGCCTGGTCGGAAGCCTCGCGATTCGCGCTCGAGCTGCACGCGGAGAAGGTCGACGCCCGCCTGGACGCGATGTCCA
Source organism: uncultured Rubrivivax sp. (assembly GCA_937975735.1). Lineage (GTDB taxonomy): Bacteria > Pseudomonadota > Gammaproteobacteria > Burkholderiales > Burkholderiaceae_C > Rubrivivax. Next base: position 1,301 of record CALJUI010000414.1, on the reverse strand, counting down.
AGACGCTGTCGGCGCAGCAGCATGCGCTCGACCTCGCGTCGCGCGAGGCGCGCCGCCGCGCCATCGCCGCGGCGGTGGCGACGCAGGCCGCCGCCGGTGGGCCGCCGGAATGGGCCGACACGCAGCCCTTCGCGGCCAGCGCCGACGGCTACGGTCGCACGCGGCCGGCCGGCCTGTCGCGCTGAGCCTGCGCCTTCGAGTTCAGCCCGCCACCGCACCCACGCGGTCGTTGTCGTCGACGTCCTCGCCGAGGAAGCCGCCGCTCTGGTGCGCCCACAGGCGCGCGTAGAGCCCGCCCTGGGCGAGCAGCGAGCGGTGGTCGCCCTGCTCGACGATGCGGCCCTGGTCCATCACGATCAGCCGGTCCATCGCCGCGATCGTCGACAGCCGGTGCGCGATCGCGACCACGGTCTTGCCTTCCATCAGCTTGTACAGGCTGGCCTGGATCGCCGCCTCGACCTCGCTGTCGAGCGCGCTGGTCGCCTCGTCGAGCAGCAGGATCGGCGCGTCCTTGAGCATCACGCGGGCGATCGCGATGCGCTGGCGCTGGCCGCCGGAGAGCTTGACGCCGCGCTCGCCGACATGCGCGTCGTAGCCGTGCCGGCCGAACGGGTCGACCAGGCCCTGGATGAAGTCGTGCGCCTCGGCGCGCTCGGCCGCGTGCACCATCTCGATCTCGGTCGCGCCGGGCCGGCCGTAGACGATGTTGTCGCGCACCGAGCGGTGCAGCAGCGAGGTGTCCTGCGTGACCATGCCGATCTGCTCGCGCAGCGAGTCCTGCCGCACGCCGGCGATGTCCTGACCGTCGACCAGGATGCGGCCGGCCTCGACGTCGTAGAAGCGCAGCAGCAGGTTGACGATCGTGCTCTTGCCGGCGCCCGAGCGGCCGACCAGGCCGATCTTCTCGCCGGGGCGGATGGTCAGCGTGAAGCCGTCGATGACCTTGCGCTCGCCGCCGTAGGCGAAGCCGACCTGCTCGAAGCGGACTTCGCCGCGCGGCACCGACAGCGGCACCGCGTCGGGCCGGTCGACCACCGTACGCCGGCGCGACAGCGTGTTGATGCCGTCCTGCACCGTGCCGATGTGCTCGAACAGGCTGGCCATCTCCCACATCACCCAGTGCGAGATGCCGTTCAGGCGCAAGGCCATCGCGGTCGCCGCGGCGAGCGCGCCGACGCCGATTTGGCCCTGCGTCCACAGCCACAGCGCGACGCCCGCGGTGCTGCCGATCAGGATCACCGACAGCAGCTGGTTGACGATCTCGAAGCCGCTGACCAGCCGCATCTGCCGGTGCACGGTGA
>CALJUI010000413.1 GCA_937975735.1 uncultured Rubrivivax sp. | reverse complement strand
GAGCCGATCGCCAGCGTCGACAGGCCCGTCAGGCCCTGGCCGATCGTGCAGCCGAGGGCGGTGACGCCGCCGAAGCCCATCAGCACCGCGCCGGCGAGCTGCCCGCGCAGGTCGCCGAGCGAGGCGAAGCCCTCCCAACGGAACTTGCGCGCGACCAGCGCGTAGGCCGCCGAGCCGAGCACGACGCCGATCACGGTGGCGATGCCGAAGCTCACGTGCAGCGAGGCATCGGTCCACAGCATCAGCAGCTCCAGGCCGTAGGCCATCGGACCGACGAAGCTCATCGACTCGATCGTGCGCGAGTTCGTCGCGAAGAAGGTGTCCTCCAGCGTCGCCGGGTTCTCGCCGAAGCCCAGGTGCCCGCTGACGTACCAGCCGCCGACCACCAGCGCGCCGATCACGACGCCGCCGAGCACCTGCGGGAGGTTGGCGCGGAAGCGCGCGTCCTTGAACACGAAGATGAGCAGCGCCAGCACCAGCACGGCCATCGTGCCGAGCAATGCGGTGCCGCCGGGCAGCCCGGTCGCGCGCGACACCAGCGTGCCCAGGCTCTGGTCGGACCAGCCCATCTCACCGAGGTTGATCGCCACCGGGTCGAGGTAACTCGCGCGCCACTGGCCGAACAGGCCCTTGAGCGTCATGTACGAGGCGATCGCCATGAAGGTCAGCACGACCAGTGATCGCAGGCTGCCGCCGCCCAGGCGCACGAGGTTCTTGTTCGCGCAGCCGCCGGCCATCGTCATGCCGATGCCGAACAGCAGGCCGCCGAGCGCCAGCGACAGCCAGGACAGGTTGGGTCGCATCGTCGTCGCCTTGGCCACGTCGATCTGCCCGGTGACGGCGAGCAGGCTGGTGCCGAGCATCGCCACCGCGATCGCCAGCAGCCACATGCGCAGCCGCCCCCAGTGCCCCATGTTCACGATGTCGGACAGCGCGCCCATCGTGCAGAAGTTGGTGCGGTTGGCGACTGCACCGAACACGAAGGCGAGCGCGAAGGCGCCCCAGATCACGACGCCAGACAGGTCGCCCGCGGTCTCGTTCATGTGTCCCCTCCAGGGCGGATGCCGGCCCCTGCCGCCGATCCTAGATGAACAGGCAGACGTCGGTCTCGCCGGCGAACTTCATGAACATCGCCGCGCCGCCGAACTCGATGCCGTCGATGAAGTCGCTCCGCTGGAAGTCGAACAGGTCCACCGTCATCTGGCAGGCGATGAACTTGACGTCCGACTCGATGCACAGCGAGCGCAGTTCCTCCAGCGAGGCCACGCCCTTCTTCTTCATCTTGGCCTTCATCATCGACGTGGCCATCGCCTCCATGCCGGGCAGCGCCGCGACCATCACCGGCATCGGCACCGGCATCGGCATCGCCGGATTGGCCAGCGGGCTGATCGCGATGCCGCTCAGGTCCTTGCGCAGCAGCTGCAGGCCGTAGAAGGTGCAGAAGACCTGGACGTCCCAGCCCAGCGCCGCCGCGGTCGAGCCGAGGATCAGCGGCGGGTAGGCCATGTCCAGCGTGCCCTTGGTGGCGATGATCGCCATCTTCTTGGTCGGCATGTCAGGCCTCCTGCCGGGCCGTCCCAAGGGAGGCCTCGGCCCCCTCGGGGGGTAGCGAACGAACGTCAGCTTGGGGGTGGGTCACATCAGCCCTTCTTCAGGAAGAACACGTACTTGCCGCCTTCCTCGCCGGAGGACAGCAGCGCATTGCCGGTCTGCTCGGCGAAGGCCGCCATGTCGCTGACCGATCCGGGGTCGGTGGCGATCACGCGCAGCACCTGTCCGGCGCTCATGTCGGCGAGCGACTTCTTCGTCTTGACGATCGGCAGCGGGCAGGCCAGGCCGGAGGCGTCGAATTCCTTGTCGTAGTCCATGGGCTGATCTCCAGAGGCAGCGGTGGGGGCGGTCACCCCCGGTCGACGGTAGCGGCCATCGCGGGAGGTCGACCACTACCGCGATGGGGGGGCAAACGATAGCCCATCCGGGCTACGGCCCAGGGCTCAGAAACGGTGCCCCCAGGCGATGCCGATCGCGGTCTGGCGCATGCCGATCGTCTCGGTGCCGCCGGCGCCCGCCCCGAGCACGTTGTTGAACAGCGAGGAGCCCGACACGTTCTGCCGCGACGCGACCATCAGCGAGCCGCTGATCTCGTCGTGCCGGCTCAGCGCCCAGGTGAATCCGGCGGTGTAGTGATCGGTGACGACGCCCGGCGCGAGGATGTTGAAGGTCACGTCGGCGCCGCGCACCGGGTTGTCGCCCCGGTTGTAGCCCGCGCGCAGCGTCAGCGCGTTGCTCATCCGCCAGGCCGCGCCGAGTCGCCAGACGTCGATGTCCTGCCAGCCGAACCCGGGGCCGTTGGCGGCGCCCAGCGGCGCCGCGGCGGCGCTCGGGTTGCCGACCGACTTGATCTCGCTGTAGTGGATGCGGCCGTAGTCGACCGCGATCGTCAACGCCGGCATCGGCCGGAAGGCCACGCCCAGGTTGAAGTGCGAGGGGATGTCGAAGTCGCCGCCGTCGGCGAACAGGCCCTTGTAGCGGTCGAAGCGGCTCATGCGCATCTTCGGCGCATAGGCCGCGCCGATGCTCAGCGTGTCGCCGAACCGGCCCAAGTAGCCCAGCCGCAGGCCGACGCCGTGCGAGGTGTCGTAGCCCCGGTTCGTGACGCTGCCCGGCGCGCCGGTGAACGGCGGGAAGCCGGGTGCATTGTCGAAGGCCTGCAGGCCATAGGCCTTGAACTGCTGGTAACCCAGCAGCAGCGAGACGCCGAGCGCGTGGCGGTCGTCGACCTTCATCGCGAAGGTGGGCGCGAGGATCAGCTGGCTCATGTCGACGCCGAGCTCGCCGCCGCCGCACAGCATGTTGGCCGGTCCGGCGCCGCAGTTGAAGTTGCCCTGCGGGTAGTTGGTGTTCATGCCGCCGTTGCCGTAGACGGTGATGCCGACCGACATGCGGTCGCCGAGCATGCGGTTGTAGCCGGCCTCGGGCACCCAGAAGCGTGTGCTGTTGCTCTCGACCTTGCCGTTGAGCGTCGGGAAGCCGGCGCCGCTGCGCTCGGCGTCGCGCTTCGGCTGGAACAGGTCCAGGCCGACGTCGAAGCGCGAGCCGACGAAGACCATGCTGGCCGGGTTGTTCGCGCCGCCCATCGTGTCGCCGGTCATCGCGGTCGCGGCGCCGCCCATGCCCTTGGCCTGGATGCCGTAGCCGTGCGAGAAGTAGCCGTTGGTGGCAAAGGCCGTGCTCGCGCACAGCAGCGCGGCCAGTGGCCACAGGCGGATCGGTCTGACTCGTGTGCGCATCGCTCGTCTCCTTGAAGTGTCGGGCTGGGGGTCGGGGGAGCAGGTCACCAGCGCGCCAGCAGGCGGCCGCGGGACACCTTGGTGTCCCATTGCTTGAGCGGGCAGTCGCCCTTCTTGATGCAGTCGCCGCTGCGGATGTCGAAGGCCCACTCGTGCTTCGGGCAGGTCAGCGTGTCGCCGCTGAGCGCGAGGTCGGGGATGTTGGTGGTCTGGTGCGGGCAGCGGCTGTCGTAGACCCGCCAGCCGTCCGCACGCCGGTGCACGAACAGGCCGCGGCCGTCGCAGTCCAGCCGCCGCGTCTCGCCGACCTTGAAGCCCTTGGTCGCCATCACGTCGTGCCATTCGCCCTCGGCCCCCAGCGCGGCGGGCTGGAACTCGGGCAGGTCCATCGCCAGGATGATGTCGACCGCCCAGACGATCTTCGCCAGGCCCAGCGCCGGGAAGGCCATCAGCAGCGCGTCCAGCACCTCCGCCGGCGTGCAGCCTTCGCGCAGGGCGCGGCCGAGGTACTGGCGGAAGCCGCGCTCGGTCTGCGCATGCACCTTCGTGATCACCGAGATCAGGTTGCGGGTCTTCGGGTCGAGCTTGGTGCCGCAAGCCTTCAGGAAGGCGAAGTAGTGGCCGACGGCGTCCGGTCGGGCCTTGATCAGGTAGGACAGTGCGTTGCTCATCGGATGAGTGCCGGGTCAGGGGATCAGGGGGGAGGCGGAGACCGGGACGCCGCGGTACATCGGAGCGAGCAGCTCGCCGCCGGCCTCGTCGCCGAGCCAGCCGTAGATCGCGACCAGCGCCAGGTCCTCGTTCGGGAAGATGAACTTCACGCCGATCTGCTCGAGCAGGCCGGTACGCCGCATCACCTCGATGACCTGCCGCTTCAGGCCGGAGAAGACCAGCGTGACGCCGCTGCTGCGCAGCCGCTCGACCAGATGGCGCACGACCTCCTCGCCCGACGCGTCGAGCTGGTTGATGCCGTTGCCCACCACCAGCAGGTACTTCACCGCCGGCTTGTCGGCCACCGCGGCGAGCACGGCCTCCTCGAAGAAGGCGGCGTTCGCGAAGTACAGCGAGTCGTCGAATCGCAGCGCGATCACGTTCTCGCTCGTCGGCAGGTCCTGATGGACGAGCACGTCGCGCAGCGCCCCGTCGGGATGGCGACCGAGTTGGGCGACACGCGGCTTCACGGTGCGGTACAGGTGCAGCACGATGGCCAGCGCGGCGCCGATCAGGATGCCGCGGTCGAGATGGGGCGCCGCCGCCAGCGTGACGACGAAGGTCGTCGCCGCGACCATGCCGTCGGAGCGGCTGGCCTGCCAGCAGTGCTTGAACGCCGACGGCGTGAACAGGCTGGCGATCGCCAGCAGGATGAACACGCCCAGCGTGGCCTTCGGCAGGTGGTACAGCAGCGGCGTCAGCAGCAGGAGCGTCGCGGCGACGCACAGGCCGTTGAAGGCCATCGCCAGGCCGGTCTTCGCGCCGGCCGGCAGGTTGATCGCCGAACCGGTGAACGAGCCGCCGACGGCATAGCCCTGGAACAGCGAGCCGCCGGCGTTGGCCACGCCCTGGCCGATCAGCTCCTGGTTCGGGTCGATGCGCTGCCGCGTCTTGGCCGCCAGCGACTTCGACATCGCGATGCCTTCCATGAAGGCGACGAGCGCGATCACCAACGCCGCCGGCAGCAGCGTCGGCAGCGCGTCGGCGCCGATGCGCGGCAGACCGAACGAGGGCAGGCCGGAGGGCACCGCACCGACCACTTCGCCGCCGCCGACCAGATGCAGTTCGCCGTCGGCGATCCTGCTGATGCGCCAGCGCCGCCCGTCGGTGACCTCTTCGGGATGAACCTGGTCCTCGACGTACAGCGCCGCGCCGTTGTCGTTGGCGATGCGCGAGCGCTCGAAGGACAGGCCGGTGATCGAGCGCAGTCGCTCGGCGTTCTCGGACTTGCGCACCGCGGCCTCGATCTCCAGCAGCTGCAGCTCGTGGCGCAGCAGGGTCGCGGTGCGCCGGTCTGCCGGATCGATCGCGCGCAGCTCGGCGGCCAGCTCGCGGGCGCGCACGATGCGTTCGGCCGCACGCTGCTCGACCGTGATGTACTCCTGCACCAGGCCGCGGGTCTTCGCGTCGACGATGTGCTCGGGCAGGGCGCGCGCGTTGCGCTCGAACCCGACCGCGAAGCTGACGACGATCGTCACGACGACGGCGATCAGCACGCCGATCCGAGACAGGCGCTCGACCCGGCGCAGCACGAGAAGAAGCAGCAGCGCGAAGGCCGACATCGCCAACGTCGGCCAGTGCGTCAGGTGCAGTCCGGCGAGCATGTTCCAGACGTCGACCAGGAAGACCTCGCTGCGCACGCGCGGGATGCCCAGCAGCAGGTCCAGCTGAGAGATCGCGATGATGATCGCCGCCGCGTTCGTGAAGCCGACGATCACCGGGTGCGAGATGAAGCTGATGATCGTGCCCAGCTTGAGCGCGCCCAGCGTGAACTGGATGACGCCGACCATGAAGGCCAGCAGCACTGCCAGTGCGATGAAGGTCTCGGTGTTGGGCGAGGCCAGCGGCGTCAGCGCCGCCGCGGTCATCAGCGAGACCACCGCGACCGGGCCGGTCGCCAGCTGCTGTGACGACCCCCACATCGCGCCCAGGATCGCCGGCACGAAGGACGCGTACAGGCCGTACTGCACCGGCAGGCCCGCCAGGCTGGCATAGGCCATCGCCTTGGGCACCTGGACCAGCGCGCCGGTGATGCCCGCCACCGCGTCGCCGCGCAGCACGACCTGCTGCATCGGGAACCAGGCCATGAAGGGCAGCCATCGCCGCAGGCGGTGCAGGCCATGCGGGGCGCCCGTCACCGGCAGGTCGGAGGCGCTCATGCGCTCGGACCCTGGCGCCGAGGCGGCGTGGACGTCATTGGCACCGGCATCGTGGACTTCGGGCGCGCCGCGCGGTCTGCGGCCGCCTGTAGCGCTCCTCCCGCCCCATTAGGCGCAACTCCGCCGACAAGCGTCTATTACCGGGACGGGTGATGGCCGAGTAGCCCAAATGGGGAGGGTTCGGGTCGCGGCAGGCCGTCAATCGGCGAGCTGGTCGGCAACGAGTTCGAGCAGGCTCTCCGGGGACTTGTCCCACTTCGCCTGCTTCGCGCCCATCTCGAGCGTGATCCGGCACTGCCCGCAGCTGGTGACGAAGTGCTCGGCGCCGGTGGCCTCGACCTGCGCCTGCTTCATCGCGAAGACCCGGTGCCGCAGCGGCGCCGCGCGCTGGTTCGACACGACGCCGCCGCCACCGCCGCAGCAGTATGCGGTGAGGCCGTGGTCGTGCAGTTCGCGCAGTTCGAAGCCCAGCGCCGCGAGCACCCGCCGCGCCGCCGCCTCCAGACCGCCGCGGCGCACGATCTGGCAGGGGTCGTGGAAGGTCGCGCTGGCGCCGATCTGCTTCACCCGCAGGCGGCCCGCGGCGATCTCCTCGTCGAGGAACTCGGTCATGTGGATGATGCGCACCGGCAACGCCTCGCCGTACCACTTGGCGGCCTCCCAGCGCGCCGCGCCGTAGGCGTGACCGCACTCGGGCAGCAGCACCGTCTTCGCGCCGATCCTCACCGCGGTGTCGACGAGCGTGCGCGTGAGCTTCTCCTGCAGTTCGAGGTCGCCGTTGTTGAAGCCGATGTTGGACGCGTCGAAGCCGGCCTGGTGCATCGTCCACTTCGCGCCGATGCGGTTCAGGATCCGCGCCGCGTCGGCCAGCGCCTTGGTGTGCTCGGTCAGCTCGGCCGGCGCCGCGGTGACGAGGATGTCGGCCTGCGGCAGGTCGCAGGGGATCGAGACGCCGTGCTCGGCGGCAACCTCGGCGAGGATGTCGGGCAGGTCGTCGCCCGGCGTTGCCGGGCTGCCCCACTCGCGCGCGGCGCGGTCCATCAGTGCCAGCCGCTCGGGCACCAGGCCGGCCTTGAACATGCCGTGGCGCGCCTCCTTGACGAGCTCGGCGATGTCGATGCCCATCGGGCAGGCCAGCGTGCAGCGGCCGCACATGTTGCACGAGCCGTAGATCAGCTCCTGCCACTGCTGCAGGTCTTCGATGCTCGGCTTCTTGACGAGGCCGAGTGCGCGCACCAGCGGCGCCAGCGGGCTGGCCTCGCGCCAGTAGGCACGGCGGAATGGCTCGAGCTTGTGGATCGGCGTGTACTTGGCCTCGCCGGTGGCGACGTGGAAGTGGCAGGCCTCGGCGCACAGCCCGCAGCGCACGCAGGACTCCATGTGCAGCGCGGCGGTGACGCCGAACTCGGACACGAAGCTGCCCATCGCGGCGTCGATCCGCGCCTCGTCGCTCTGCGTGCCCTGGCGGTCGAAGGCGGCGGTGCTCATGCCTTGACCCCCCGATGGCTGAAGCGCACGCCGGTGGCGCCGCGCGAGAAGGCGAAGAACACCGCATGCATCAGCTTGCCGAACGGAAACCAGATCAGCAGCAGTTCGAACGACAGCAGATGGATCGCCAGCGGCGTGCGGTAGACCGCGCTGTCGCGCGCCAGCAGCACCGTCGAAGGCTCCATGATGATCGCCATGCCGGTGATCACCGGCAGCAGGGTCAGCGTCCAGCTGATGTAGTCGTCCGCGCTCGAGATCTGCTGCAGCACCGGGTCGCTGAGGCGGTTCCACAGCGCGAGCAGCAGCGACAGGATGGTCGCGCCGGCGGCGATCGCCATCACCGCGTCCGGCAGCGCCGGCCACGACAGGCCGGTGTGGCGCTGGATGAAGGCGATGTGCGGCGCGTAGCCGAAGACGATCAGCGCCAGGCCGATGTGGAAGACGTAGCCGTTGAAGGTGGTGACCATCGCGGCCTGGCCGAACTGCCGCCGCGGCCACATGCCGCGCACGATGGACTGCAGCGCCGCGACGCCATGCGATGGCGCGCCCTCGCGCGGCGGCGAGCGGTCAG
>CALJUI010000412.1 GCA_937975735.1 uncultured Rubrivivax sp. | reverse complement strand
CTGATCGGCTCGTTCTCGTTCGCGGTGATCGTCAGCCGTGCCGCGGGGTTGTCCGACCCCCGCACCTACGGGTCGAAGAACCCCGGCGCCACGAACGTACTGCGCTCCGGCAGCCGGGGTGCGGCGATCACGACGCTGGCGCTCGACGCGCTCAAGGGCTATGTGCCGGTGGTGGCGGCCCTGGTGTTCGGGCCGGCGGTCGGCATCGGGCCGCTGGGCGTGGCCTTCATCGGCCTGGCGGCCTTCGTCGGCCACCTGTGGCCGGTCTTCTTCAAGTTCCAGGGCGGCAAGGGCGTGGCCACGGCGGCAGGGGTGCTGCTGGCGCTGAAACCCGGGCTCGGGCTGGCGATGCTGCTGAGCTGGGCCATCGTGGCCGCCTTCTTCCGCTACTCGTCGCTGGCAGCCATCGTCGCCGCGGCGTTCGCGCCGTTCTACCAGCTGCTGATCTGGGGCGCGCAACCGGCGATGGCGGCCATCGCGCCGATGTGCGTGCTGCTGATCTGGCGCCACGGGCCCAACATCCGCAAGCTGATGAACGGCACCGAGTCGAAGCTGGGCCAGAAGGCTGGCGGCGCGGCCGGGGCTGCGCATGCCACACCCAAGTCGAAGGGAGGGGCACGATGATCGAGCGGCTTGACGTGGGCGCGCGGCTGTCCGAAGTGGCCGTGCACCAGGGCGTGGCCTACCTGGCCGGCCAGGTGCCCGACGACGAGGGCGCCGACATCGGCGTGCAGACGTCCCAGGTGCTGGCCGCCGTAGACCGGCTGCTGGCGCGCGTGGGCAGCGACAAGACCAGGATCCTGCGGGCGCAGATCTACCTGGCCGACCTGGCCGACTACGACGGCATGAACGCCGCCTGGGACGCCTGGGTCGCGGCCGGCCACGCGCCGCCGCGGGCCACGGTGCAGGCCGCACTGGCTCGGCCGGGCTGGAGGGTCGAGATCGTCGTCACGGCGGCCGTCTGACGACGTCCTGGCTCCGGCCTGCGGTGCACCAGTCTGGGGCGGAAGCTGGGGCCGCGGCGATGTTCCAGGGGTGCCCCGGGACACCGACTGAACCTGCCAGGATTCGACTCGTCACAAGCTGCGGGTCTTTTGTTGCGCTGTTCACGCGATCGAGGGCATTCGAGATCGTTTAGCGCATCTGAGTGCTCAACACCCTGCCGGCCAGGCCGATCCAGCAGGGATGACGCAGTACCTCCCCCCCGCCCGTGTGATGCTCACCAGCCTGGCGCTTGCCGCCATGGCCGTGGCCACCACCGCCGTCCCCGCGCATGCGACCTCGCACACCCGGGCCCAGCAACCTGCCGCCAAGAAGGCGACCAAGCCCGCCGTCAGGTCCGCCACCAAGCTGGCCCCGGAAGCCGCCCAGGCCTCCGATGCAGCCCAGGCCGCGCAGCCCAGCCAAAAGGCCCGAACCGCCGCGGCCCTGGCCACTGCGACCAGCCCCGACAACGCCTGTGCCGACGCGCGCCCGTTCTACTGGGAGATCGGTGACGGCCAACGCGCCCTGGCCCAGGGCTCGGTCAGCGTCCCCGGCAGCAAGGAGCGCGTGACCATCAACACGCCGATGCTGTGGGCATCGGCGTCGAAGTGGGTCTATGGCGCCTACGTCGCCGAGAAGCGCGCGGGCAAGCCCAACGCCGCCGACGTGCAGTTCCTGACCATGCGCAGCGGCTTCGGCAACCTGGGCCTTTGCCGCAAGGACCAGACCGTCGACAGCTGCCTGGCCGAAGGCGGCGGACACACCTACAGCGCCGACCTCGACGGCCGGTTCGCGTACAACGGCGCCCACATGCAGGTCCACGCCAGCATGAACGGGCTCGGTCCCATGGGCACCACCGGGCTGACGGCCGAGCTGCGGGCGGCGCTGGGCAAGGACGTCGCGCTCGGCTTCACGCAGCCGCTGCTGTCCGGCGGCGGGGCGGGCACGCCGGCCACCTACGCCCGTTTCCTGCGCAAGATGATCGTGGGTGAACTGGCCATGGGGCGGCTGCTGGGCAAGTTCGCGGTGTGCGCCTCGCCTGAACAATGCGGCTTCCAACAGGCCGTGGCCAGCCCAAGCCCTGAGGACGAGAAGATGCACTACTCGCTGGGCCACTGGGTCGAGGACGACCCCGTGGTCGGTGATGGGGCCTTCAGCAGTGGCGGCGCCCTGGGCTTCTACCCGTGGATCGATGCCGACAAGCGCTTCTACGGCGTCGTGGCGCGCCAGGCCGAGCGCGGCGGACCCGTGTCGCGCCAGTGCGGCCGCCTGATCCGCGCCGCCTGGGCCGACGGCCTGGCTCGCTGACCCGCGGCACGATGGCCACCGGCCCGCGCCCCTGACGGGGTGGCGGGCCGGATTGCCTTTCAGGCGGCGTCGTCCAGCCCCAGCGCCACCGGGTCCCCGCGCCCGCGGCGCAGCAGCGCCGCCTCCGGGCCGGTCAGGTCGATGACCGTGGTCGGCTCGCCCGCGCAGGCGCCGGCGTCGACCACGGCCTCGATCAGCTTCTGGAAGCGCTCGCGGATCTCGTGGGCGTCGTTCATCGCCTCGGTCTCGCCGGGCGGGATCAGGGTCGTCGCCAGCAGCGGTGCACCGAACAGGCCTAGCAGCTCCTGCGTCACGCGGTGGTCCGGCACGCGCAGCCCGATGCTGCGGCGCGACGGGTGCGACAACCGCCTAGGCACCTCCTTCGTCGCTTCGAGGATGAAGGTGAAGGGCCCCGGCGTGGCGACCTTCAGCAGCCGGTACTGCCTGTTGTCGACGCGCGCGTAGGTCGCGAGCTCCGACAGGTCCTTGCACAGCAGGGTCAGGTGGTGCTTGTCGTCGACCTCGCGCAGCTTGCGCAGCCGCTCGGCGGCGGCCTTGTCGTCGAGGTGGCACACCAGCGCGTAGCTCGAGTCGGTCGGCACCGCGACCACGCCCCCGTCGTGCAGGATCTGCGCGGCCTGTCTGAGCAGGCGCAGCTGCGGGTTGTCGGGGTGGATCTCGAAGAGCTGCGACATGGCGCGATTGTGGGGCGGGAAGTGACGAGGCCCGCCAGGGGCGGGCCTCGATCTCAGTGCGGCTGCGGTTCGTCGGACCGCAGGCGCGACTTCACTGCGACGCCGCCGACGCCGGCGCCGAGGCCATTTCGGCCGGGGCCGGGGCGCTGGCCACTTCGGCCACAGG
>CALJUI010000411.1 GCA_937975735.1 uncultured Rubrivivax sp. | reverse complement strand
CGTCACCTACGACGTCTCCAGCAAGCCGCCGGCGACGATCGAGTGGGAGTGAACATGACCGCCGAGGCGCACGCGCCGTCGTACTACGCGCACTCCGCCCACGCGGCGCCGGAGCGTCCGCCGCTGACCGGCGCGACCGAGGCCGACGTCTGCATCGTCGGCGCCGGCTACACCGGGCTGTCCGCCGGCATCGCGCTGGCCGAGGCCGGCATGAAGGTGGTGGTGCTGGAGCAGTCCAAGGTCGGCTGGGGCGCGTCGGGCCGCAACGGCGGCCAGATCGTGCACAGCTACTCGCGCGACATCGACGTGATCGAGGCGAACCACGGACCGACCGTGGCCCGGCCGCTGGCGGCGATGATGTTCGAAGGCGCGAAGGTGATCCGCGAACGGGTCGCGACCTACGGCATCGACTGCGACCTGAAGGACGGCGGCATCTTCGCCGCCACCAGCGCGCGCAAGGCGCGCCAGCTGCACGAGCACAAGGCGCTGTGGGAGCGCCTCGGCCACCCGGGGCTGACGCTGGTCGACGGCCCGGCCGACGTGCGCCGCTACGTCGACACCGATCGCTACGCGGCGCTGCTGGTCGACCCCACCGGCGGGCACTTCCATCCGCTGAACCTGGCGCTGGGCGAGGCGGCGGCGCTCGAGCGGCTGGGCGGGAAGATCCACGAAGGCAGCGCCGCGACACGCATCGAACGCGGCGAGCCGGCCACCGTGCACACCGCCGAAGGCCGGGTCCGCGCGCGCTTCGTGATCGTCGCCTGCAACGCCTACATCGGCCAGCTCGAACCGGTCCTGGCCAGCCGGTCGATGCCCTGCGGCACGCAGGTGCTGGCGACCGAGCCGCTGGGCGCGCTGGCCGATCAGCTGGTGCCGTCGGACCACTGCGTCGAGGACAACAACTTCCTGCTCGACTACTTCCGGCTGTCGGCCGACAAGCGGATGATCTATGGCGGCGGCGTCGTCTACGGCGCACGCGACCCCGGCGAGGTCAAGGCGCTGATCCGGCCGCAGATGCTCAAGACCTTCCCCCAGCTGGCCGACGCGCGCATCGACTTCGGATGGACCGGCAACTTCCTGCTGACGCTGTCGAGGCTGCCGCAGGTCGGGCGGCTGTCGCCCAACATCTACTACTCGCAGGGCTGCTCGGGCCACGGCGTGACCTTCACCCATCTGATCGGCCGCGTGCTCGGCGACGCCCTGCGTGGCCAGGCCGAGCGCTTCGACGCGTTCGCGCGGCTGCCGCACCACCCGTTCCCCGGCGGGCGGCTGCTGCGCGTGCCGTTCACCGCGCTCGGTGCGGCCTGGTACCAGCTGCGCGACCGCCTTGGCGTCTGAGCCTGCACGCTGCGAGACATGTCGGCCTTCAGCCACCACGACGAAGCGGCGATGCGCATCGCGCTGGATCAGGCGCACAACGCCTGGCTCGCCGGCGAAGTGCCGGTGGGCGCGGTGATCATGCGTGCGGGGGCGGAGGGGCCGCAGGTGCTGGCCACCGGCTACAACCGGCCGATCACCACCCACGACCCGACCGCGCACGCCGAGCTGGTGGCCCTGCGCCACGCCGCGCAGCTGATCGAGAACTACCGGCTGCCCGGCTGCACGCTGTACGTGACGCTCGAGCCCTGCGCGATGTGCGCGATGGCGCTGATGCACGCGCGGCTGGCGCGGGTCGTCTTCGGCGCCTTCGACCCGAAGACCGGCGCTGCCGGTTCGGTGCTCGACCTGTTCGCCGAGGCGCGGTTGAACCACCACACCCGGGTCGAGGGCGGCCTGCTGTCCGAGGCCTGCGGCCAGCTGCTGCAGGAGTTCTTCGCCGAACGGCGCGCCGCGCGGCGCCGCGAGCGCGGGGCCGCCCCGCAAGACGCCCGGATTCCGACCGGGGAGGCCACCGAGGTGCCCGACGGTCATGACCAGGAGGACCCCCGATGAGCGCGCCGCGCCCGAGCCTGCACCTGTTCTCGCCGGCCGGCGTCGTGCCCGCCGCCGCGGCACTGCGGCTGGCGACGCAGCGCCTGAAGGCGATGGGCTTCGACGTGAGCCGCGATCCGGCCGCGCTGCGCCGTCGCCAGCGCTTCGCGGGCGACGACGACGAGCGCCTGGCGGCACTGCACCGCGTCGCGGCGGCGGCACCGTCGATCGCGATGGGCACCCGCGGTGGCTACGGCCTGACGCGCCTGCTCGACCGCATCGACTGGAAGGCAGTCGCGCGCAGCGTCGATCGCGGCACGCGCTGGGTCGGCTACAGCGACCTGACCGTGCTTCAGCTCGGCCTGCTTGCGCACACCGGCGCGCCGAGCTGGTGCGGGCCGATGGCGCTCGACGACTTCGGCCGCGACGAGCTCGACGAGGTCACGCCGGACTGCTTCGCCGAGGCGATGAGCGGCGCACTCGAGGCGGTGGGCTTCCGCACCGAGGCCGGCTTCGACGGCCTGCAGGCGCGCGGCGTGCTGTGGGGCGGCAACCTGACGATGCTCGCCTCGCTGCTCGGCACGCCGCACTGGCCGAAGGTCAAGGGCGGGGTGCTCTTCGTCGAGGACGTCAACGAGCATCCGTACCGGGTCGAACGCACGCTGCTGCAGCTGCACCAGGCCGGCGTGCTCGACGCGCAGAAGGCCGTGCTGCTGGGCGGCTTCACCGCCTGGAAGCCGTCGCCGCTGGACCGCGGCTATGGGTTGAAGGCGATGGTGGCGCAGCTGCGTGGCGTGACCAAGACGCCGATCCTGACCGGCCTGCCGTTCGGCCACGTGCCGACCAAGGTGACGATGCCCATCGGCCGCCGGGTGCAGCTGCTCGTCGATCGCCGTGACGTGCTGGTCGGCTGGTGATCCGCGCCACCCGCTTACACTCGCCCGCGCAATGAAGTCGGGACGGGACGAGACGTGAGCAGGGTGGTCGGCACGCAAGGTCGCCGGGCGGCCGCGGCGATCGCGCTGTCCGCCGCGCTGCTGGCCGGCTGCGGCAACAGCCCCTGGCCGGACGGCGCCGAGCGGCAGAACGTGATCCGCTCGGCGATGATCGAGAACACGCCGCGCCACCTGGACCCGACCGCGTCGTACTGGTCCAACGACACGCTGGTGACCTACCAGGTCTACGAGCCGCTGTACGGCTACCACTACCTGAAGCGGCCGTTCGAGCTGATCCCGAAGACCGCCGAGCGCGTCGTGAAGCCGCGCTACCTCGACAAGGACGGCCGCGAGCTGCCCGACGATGCGCCGGGCGAACTGGTTGCCGAGAGCGTCTACGACGTGCCGATCAAGCCGGGCATCCGCTTCCAGCCGCACCCGGCGTTCGCGACCGACGAGCGCGGCGCCTACCGCTACCACGCGATGAAGCCGGGCGAGCTCGGCGACATCCGCACCCCGCTCGACTTCGAGCACGCCGGCACGCGCGAGCTGGTCGCCGAGGACTTCGTCTACGCGATCAAGCGCCACGCGACGACGCGCATCACGACGCCGATCTACGGCATCTTCGCCGAGTACGTGATCGGGCTGAAGGACTACGGCGAGCGGATCAAGGCCGAGGACGCCAAGCTGCGCGAGGGTCTGGACCCGGCCAGCCAGGACAAGCCTTTCCTCGACTTCCGCCGCTGGCCGCTGGCCGGCGCATCGGCGCCGGAAAAGCACCTGCTGCGCATCCGCATCCACGGCAAGTACCCGCAGTGGAAGTACTGGATGCAGATGACCTTCCTGGCGCCGATCCCGTGGGAGGCCGATGCGTTCTACGCCCAGCCCGGCATGGCCGAGCGCGGCATCACATTGGATCAGTGGCCGGTCGGCACCGGCCCCTACATGCTCACCGAGTTCGTCAAGGACCGCCGCCTGGCGATGGTCCGCAACCCGAACTACCGCGGCGAGCCCTACCCCTGCGAGGGCACCGAGGAAGACCGCCGGCGCGGCCTGCTGGCCGACTGCGGCAAGGCCATGCCCTTCATCGACGGCATCGTCGCGACGGTCGAGCGCGAGGGCACGCCGCAGCGCAACAAGTTCCGCGACGGGCACTACGACATCGAGGTCTTCGAGCGCACCGACACCGGCAACGCCTACATCGTCGAGATGAACGACTCCGAGGACGTCCGCGCCGAGTACCTGAAGAAGGGCTTCGACTTCCCGCAGAGCGCCGACGTCAGCAGCTGGATCATCGGCTTCAACATGATCGACCCGGTGATCGGCCTGGGCGACACGCCCGAGCAGCAGGCACGCAACCGCAAGCTGCGCCAGGCGATCTCGATCGCGATCGACTGGGAGGAGTACTCCAAGGTCTTCCCGAAGAAGTCCGGCGAGACCGCGATGAGCCCGCTGCCGCCCGGCATCCCGGGCTCGCGCGAGGGCACGCGCGAGGGGCTCAACCCGGTCACCCACCGCTGGCAGGACGGCCGCGCGGTGCGTCGCACGATCGAGGACGCGCGCCAGCTGATGGTCGAGGCCGGCTACCCGAACGGCCGCGACGCGAAAACCGGCCGGCCGCTGGTCATCAACTACGACTACTACGCGCCGGCGTCGCCCGAGCGCAAGCCGGAGATCGACTGGGTGGTGCGCCAGTTCGCCAAGCTCGACATCCAGCTCGAGGTGCGCGCGACCGACAACAACCAGTTCCAGGACAAGGTGCGCAAGAACAAGCACCAGGTCTTCTGGCTCGGCTGGCTGGCCGACTACCCGGACGCCGAGAACTTCATGTTCCTGCTGTACGGCCCGAACGCGAAGAGCGTGTCCGACGGCGAGAACACCGCGAACTACCAGAATGCCGAGTACGACCGCCTGTTCGCGCAGCTGAAGTCGCTCGACGACGGCCCGGCCAAGCAGGCGGTGATCGACCGCATGGTGGAGATCGTGCAGCAGGACGCGCCCTGGAGCTTCGGCTACTTCCCGTACTCGTCGGTCGCGGTGCACCAGTGGGTCGGCAATTCCAAACCGGCGATCCTGATCCGAGACCACGGCCGCTACCTGCGGCTGGACACCGAGCTGCGCGCCGCCAAGGTCGCCGATTGGAACCGGCCGGTCTACTGGCCGGTGGGGCTGATCGCCGCGGCGGTGGCCGCCCTGGTCTGGGGCGCGCGGCGCAGCCTGAAGAAGCGCGAGCGCATGAACGCGCGCGGCGAAGTCCTCGCCTGAAGGCCCACGCACGATGCTGGCCTACCTGTCCCGACGAGTCCTCTACGGCGCGCTGGTGCTGCTGGGCGTGAACCTGGCGACCTTCTTCCTGTTCTTCACCGTGAATACGCCGGACGACATGGCGCGCATGAACATCGGCGGCAAACGCGTGACGCAGGAGCTGATCGAGAAGTGGAAAGTCGAGCGCGGCTACGACAAGCCGCTGTACCTGAATCCGCAGAAGCAGGGCGTGGAGCGCCTCACCGAGACGATCTTCTGGGAGCGCTCGGTGTCGCTGTTCACGTTGAACTTCGGCCGCGCCGACAGCGAGAGCGCCGGCGACATCGGCCACGAGGTCGGCAA
>CALJUI010000410.1 GCA_937975735.1 uncultured Rubrivivax sp. | reverse complement strand
GCGATGGCGCTGGCGGTGATCTTCATCTACATCGTGCTGGCCAGCCAGTTCGGCAGCTTCATCCAGCCGATCGCCATCATGGCCAGCCTGCCGCTGGCGCTGATCGGCGTGATGCTCGCACTGCTGTTCTGGCGCAGCACGCTCAACGTGTTCTCGATGATCGGCCTGGTGATGCTGATGGGCCTGGTGACGAAGAACGCGATCCTGCTGGTGGACTTCGCCAACCAGGCGCGCAAGGCCGGCGCGACGGTGCGCGACGCGCTGCTGCAGGCCGGACTGATCCGGATGCGGCCGATCATCATGACGACGGCGGCGATGATCTTCGGCATGCTGCCGCTGGCGCTGGCGCTGAACGACGGCGGCGAGATTCAGGCGCCGATGGGGCGCGCGATCATCGGCGGGCTGATCACGTCGACCCTGCTGACCCTGGTGGTCGTGCCGGTGCTCTACAGCTACCTGGTGCGCGACCGGCGGCCCGCGCCGACGGTGAGCGCAGCGGGGGCGGGGCCGGCCTTGCCGATGCCGGCGGATCGGGATTGAGACGAGGCGGGCGGGTCGCTCAGACAGATCGCGCCCGCGGCCTCGAGCCGCGCGACTGTGGCTTTCAGCGGCCCGCCCGCCCGGCGGGTCGGTATGCTTGACACGGCAAGACGCCGATCGTCAGCGGTCACCGCCGCCCAAGCCCTGCCGGACATCGGTGGTTGAAATCCTCGAGGCTGAACCATGACACCAGAACCGAAGTCGGCGCTCCAGGGGATCAAGGTCCTCGACCTGTCGCGAATCCTCGCCGGTCCCAGTGCCGCCCAGTTGCTCGGTGACCTCGGGGCCGACGTCGTCAAGGTCGAGCGTCCCGGCGAAGGCGACGACACGCGCAAGTGGGGCCCACCGTACATCCGCGATGCCCACGGCCGGGACACCGACGAAAGCGCCTACTACCTGTCCGCGAACCGCAACAAGCGGTCGATTGCCATCGACATCGCCACCAGCGAGGGGCGCGAGCTGGTCCACCGGTTGATCGAGCGCGCAGACGTGCTGATCGAGAACTACAAGCTCGGCGGACTCCGCAAGTACGGCCTCGACTACGAGCAACTCAAGGCGAAGGCCCCCCGGCTCGTGTACTGCTCGATCACCGGCTTCGGGCAGACGGGGCCCTATGCGACACGGCCGGGCTACGACTTCCTGATCCAGGGCATGGGCGGGATCATGAGCCTAACCGGGACGCCCGACGGAGAACCGATGAAAGTCGGCGTCGGCATCGCCGACCTGATGACGGGCATGTATGCCGCCGTCGGAATCCTGGCCGCGCTGCGCCATCGTGATGCCACCGGCGAAGGGCAACACATCGACCTCTCGCTGCTCGATACCCAGATCAGCTGGCTGGTCAATGCCGGCTGCAACTACCTGGCGGATCGCCGGCTGCCCACCCGTCTGGGCAACGGGCATCCGAACATCGTCCCGTACCAGGTCTTTCGAACGGCGGACTCGCCGATGATTCTCGCGGTCGGCAATGACGCGCAGTTCAGGCGCTTCTGCGACGTCGCCGACGTTCCGCATCTGGCCGCGGACCCGCGCTTTGCGACCAACGTCCAGCGCATCGCCCACCGGACCGAGATCTGCGATCTCGTCGAGCAGGCGCTGAGCCGGCGGCCACGCGCCGACTGGCTCGCATCGCTCGAAGCCGTGGGCGTGCCCTGCGGGCCGGTCAACGACCTGGCGGAGGTCTTCGCCGACCCGCACGTGCAGTCGCGTGGCGCCGAGATCCGCATGCCCTGCGAGTGGGCCGAGGGCGGTGCCGTGCATCTGCTCGCCAATCCGCTGCGGATGTCGCGGACCCCGCCCACCTACCGAAGGCCGCCGCCGCGCCTGAACGAGCATCACCAGGATGTCCTGGCCGATTGGCTGCGCTGAACGGAGAATGTTCCGACCATGTATCAGCTGACCGCCGAACAGCAAGCCCTGCAGGCACGCGCGCGGGAACTCGCGCAGGTCGAGTTCGCGCCCACCGCCGCAGAGACCGACCGCACGGAAGCCTATCCGACGGCAAACGTCGCCAGGCTGAAGCAGGCGGGCTTCATGGGCATGACGCTGCCCAAGCGCCTGGGCGGCCAGGGCCTGTCCTACCTCGACACCGTCATCGTCATCGAGGAGATGGCCAAGGCCTGCGCCACCATGGGCCGGATCACGGTCGAGGCCAACATGGGCGCCATCGGCGCGATCGCCAAGTACGGGACCCCCGAGCAGCTGCAGCTCGCCGCAGGCCTGGTGCTCGCGGGTGACAAGCCCGCCATCTGCATCTCGGAACCGGATGCCGGCAGCGCGGCCAGCGAGATGCGCACCCGTGCGGATCGTCGAGGCGACCACTACGTCCTCAACGGCGAGAAGTACTGGATCACGGGCGGGGGAGTATCGAAGCTGCACCTGATCTTCGCGCGTGTCTTCGACGACGGCGTGGAGCAGGGCATCGGGGCGTTCATCTGCGTTCGTGAAGCCAGCCGGCCCGCCGAGCTGGTGGTCGGCCGCCGCCTGTACGCGATGGGCGTCCGCGGCATTCCCGAAACCCATCTCGAGTTCCACGACCTGAAGATCCACAAGTCGATGATGATCGTGCCGCCGGGCGGCCTGAAGCGCGGCTTCGCGTCGCTGATGAACGCGTACAACGCGCAGCGCGTCGGTGCGGGCACGGTGGCACTGGGCATCGCCCAGGGCGCCTTCGAAGAGGGCGTCGCCTATCTCAAGTCACGCCACCAGTTCGGCCGCCCGATCGCCGAGTTCCAGGGCCTGCAATGGATGGCCGCCGACATGTCGACGCAGCTGGAGGCCGCGCGCCTGCTCCTTCGAGCCGCCGCCGCCAGCGGCACCGACTTCCCGGAGATCGACAAGGCGGCGCGGGCCAAGATCTTCGCCGCCGAAACGGCGATCAAGGTGACCAACGACGCCTTGCAGTTCTACGGTTCGTCGGGCTACGGACGCCACCACCCGATGGAGCGGCACGTGCGCGATGCGCGGATGTTCACGATCGCCGGCGGAACCGCGCAGATCCTGCGGACCCAGGTGGCGAGCCACCTGCTGGGCATGAAGCTGCCCCAGACGCGCGACGGTTACGTCAAGGACCGGTAAGGGCGCACGGCGCCGAGGCGCGGCGCCGGTCGTCCGCACCGTCAGCACTCGACGATGTTCACTGCCAGCCCGCCGCGCGCCGTCTCCTTGTACTTGCTCATCATGTCGGCGCCAGTGTCGCGCATGGTCTTGATGACCTTGTCCAGGCTGACGAAGTGCGTGCCGTCGCCGCGCAAGGCCATGCGCGCGGCATTGATCGCCTTCACGGCCGCGATCGCGTTGCGCTCGATGCAGGGGATCTGCACCAGGCCGCCGACCGGGTCGCAGGTCAGGCCGAGGTTGTGCTCCATGCCGATCTCGGCGGCGTTCTCGGCCTGCTCGGGCGTGCCGCCGAGCACCGCGCACAACGCGCCGGCGGCCATCGAGCAGGCCACGCCAACCTCGCCCTGGCAGCCGACCTCGGCGCCGCTGATGCTGGCGTTCTCCTTGTAGAGGATGCCGATCGCCGCGGCGGTGAGCAGGAAGTCGATCACGCCGGCGTCGCTCGACCCGTGCACGAAGCGGCTGTAGTAGTGCAGCACCGCCGGCACGATGCCGGCGGCGCCGTTGGTCGGCGCGGTGACGACGCGGCCGCCTGCGGCGTTCTCCTCGTTCACGGCCAGCGCGTACAGGTTCACCCAGTCCAGCACCTGCAGCGGGTCGCGCAGCGCCGCCTCGGGGTGGGCGCGGAGCGCCGCGTGCAGCGCCGGCGCGCGGCGCTTGACCCGGAAGCCGCCGGGCAGCACGCCGTCGGTGCGGCAGCCGCGCGCCACGCAGTCCTGCATCACCTGCCAGATGCGCAGCAGGCCGGCGTCGATCTCCGCGTCGGTCCGCCAGTGCCGCTCGTTGCGGCGCATCACCCCGGCGATGGACAGCCCCGTCTCTCGCGTGCGAACCAGCAGCTCCTCGCCGCTGCGAAACGGCAGCGGCAGCACGGTCACGTCGGGCACGATGGCCTTCTGCTTCGAGCCGTCGGCAGCGACCTCGTCGCTGACCACGAAGCCGCCGCCGACCGAGTAGTACACGCGCTCGGCCAGCTCGGCGCCGGTGTCGTCGAAGGCCGTGAAGCGCAGGCCGTTGGTGTGGAAGGGCAGCGACTCGCGACGGTGGAACTTCAGGTCGTCCTTCTCGCGGAAGGCGACCGCATGGCGGCCGAGCAGCTCGATCCGGCCCGACTCGCGCGCCGCGGCCAGCAGCGCCGGCACCTGCTCGACGTCGACCGTGTCGGGCTCGTGCCCGGCCAGGCCGAGCAGCACCGCCTTGTCGCTGCCGTGGCCCTTGCCGGTGGCGCCCAACGAGCCGTACAGCGCCACCCGCACGCGCGCGGTGCCGTCGAGCAGGCCGTCGTGCTCGAGTCGCTGCGCGAACATCCGCGCCGCGCGCATCGGGCCGACGGTGTGGCTGCTGCTCGGGCCGATGCCGATCTTGAAGAGGTCGAAGACCGAGACGGCCACCCGCGGCTCAGGCGTAGTCGCTGATCGGAATGCAGCTGCAGACCAGGTTGCGGTCGCCATGCACGTTGTCGATGCGGCCGACCGGGCTCCAGTACTTCGCGCGCTTGAGCGCCGGCAGTGGGTAGGCCGCCTGCTCGCGGGTGTACGGGTGCGGCCACTCGTCCTTCAGCAGCGCGGCGGCCGTGTGCGGCGCGTTCTTCAGCGGGTTGTCCTCGCGCGGCCAACCACCACGATCCGGGCCGGTCTCGACGCGGCGAATCTCCTCGCGGATCGCGATCATCGCGTCGCAGAAGCGGTCCAGCTCGACCAGCGGTTCGCTCTCGGTCGGCTCGACCATCAGCGTGCCGGCGACCGGGAAGCTCAGCGTCGGCGCGTGAAAGCCGTAGTCGATCAGCCGCTTGGCCACGTCCTCGGCGGTGATGCCGCTGCTGTCCTTCAGCGGCCGCAGGTCGAGGATGCACTCGTGCGCGACGCCGCCGCCCTTGATGCCGGGCGCGTCGCTGTTGAAGTGGATCTCGTAGTGGCCGTCCAGCCGGGCCGCGACGTAGTTGGCCGACAGGATCGCGATCTCGGTCGCGGCGGTCAGGCCTTCGGCGCCCATCATGCGCACGTACATCCAGCTGATCGGCAGCACCGCGGCGGGGCCCAGCGGGGCGGCGGACACTGCGCCGACCGGCGACTCGATGCCGGTGGCGGTGCGGTGGCCGGGCAGGTAGGGCACGAGGTCGTCGACGACGCAGACCGGGCCGACGCCCGGGCCGCCGCCGCCATGCGGGATGCAGAAGGTCTTGTGCAGGTTCAGGTGCGACACGTCGCCGCCGAACTCGCCCGGTGCGGCCACCCCGACCAGCGCGTTCATGTTGGCGCCGTCGATGTAGACGCGGCCGCCGTGGCGGCGCACCAGCGCGCAGATCTCGCGCACGTTGCGGTCGAACACGCCGTAGGTGCTGGGGTAGGTGATCATGATCGCCGCCAGCTCGGCGGCGTGCGTCTCGCACTTGGCGCCCAGGTCGGCCATGTCGATGTTGCCGAGCGAGTCGCACTTCACGACCACGACCTTCATGCCGACCATCTGCGCGCTGGCCGGGTTGGTGCCATGCGCCGATTCCGGGATCAGGCAGACGGTGCGCTGCATGTCGCCGCGCGCGCGGTGCCAGGCACGGATCGCCAGCAGGCCGGCGTACTCGCCCTGCGAGCCGGCATTGGGTTGCAGGCTGATGCCGGCGTAGCCGGTGGCCTGCGACAGCCAGGCGCAGAGCTGTTCGTTCAGCTCGGCGTAGCCGACGAGCTGGTCGGCCGGCGCGAACGGATGCACCTGAGCGAACTCGGGCCAGGTGATCGGGATCATCTCGGCCGTCGCGTTCAGCTTCATCGTGCACGAGCCGAGCGGGATCATGCTGCGGTCCAGCGCCAGGTCCTTGTCCGACAGGCTGCGGATGTAGCGCAGCATCTCGGTCTCGCTGTGGTGGGTGTTGAACACCGGGTGGGTCAGGAAGTCGCTGGTGCGGCGCAGGCCCTCGGGGATCAGCGGCTCGATGCCCTTGGCGTGGGCCTCCACCGTCGGCAATGTCGCGCCATAGGGCGCGAACCAGGACCACAGCGCCTCCAGGTCGGCGCGCGTCGTCGTCTCGTCCAGGCTGATGCCGAGGTGGTTCGGCGACGCCCGACGCAGGTTGGCGCCGGCGCTGTGGGCGCGCGCGAGGATCGCCTCGGTGTGCTCGCCGGTCTCGATCGTCAGGGTGTCGAAGGCGTGCGGCGTCAGCAGCTTGTGGCCGAGCGACTGCAGCCCGGCGGCGAGGATCGCGGTGTAGCCGGCCACGCGCTGGGCGATGCGCTTCAGGCCCAGCGGGCCGTGGTAGACGGCGTACATGCTGGCGATCACCGCCAGCAGCACCTGCGCGGTGCAGATGTTCGACGTCGCCTTCTCGCGCCGGATGTGCTGCTCGCGGGTCTGCAGCGCCAGCCGGTAGCCGGGGTTGCCGTGCGCGTCGACGCTGGCGCCGACCAGGCGGCCGGGCAGCTGGCGCTTGAACTCGTCGCGGCAGGCCATGAAGGCGGCGTGCGGGCCGCCGGCGCCCATCGGCACGCCGAAGCGCTGGCTGTTGCCGACGACGATGTCCGCGCCCCACTCGCCGGGGGGCTTCAGCAGGGTCAGCGCGAGCAGGTCGGCGCAGACGATGAAGGCCGCCTGTTTCGCGTGCGCCTGCTCGGTGTACGCGGCCATGTCGTGAATCAGGCCGGTCGTCGCCGGGTACTGCGCGACCACCGCGAAGTAGTCGTGCTCCGCCATCAGCGCCGGCGCCGGGCCGACCAGCACGTTCAGGCCGATCGGCTCGCAGCGCGTGCGGATGACCTCGATCGTCTGCGGGTGGCAGTCCGACGCGACGATCAGGTTGTCGCTCCTGCTCTTCACGCTGCGCCGGGCCAGCGTCACCGCCTCGGCGGCGGCGGTGGCCTCGTCGAGCATCGAGGCGTTGGCCACCGCCATCCCGGTCAGGTCGGTGACCATGGTCTGGAAGTTGATCAGCGCCTCGAGCCGGCCCTGGCTGATCTCGGCCTGATAGGGCGTGTAGGCGGTGTACCAGGCCGGGTTCTCGAGGATGTTGCGCAGGATGACGCCCGGCGTGTGCGTGCCGTGGTAGCCCTGGCCGATGAAGCTCTTCATGACGCGGTTCTTCGCCGCGATCGCGCGCAGCTCGGCCAGCGCCTGGGCCTCGGTGGCCGGCGCGGGCAGGCGCATCGGCGAGCCGCGCGCGATGTCGGCCGGCACCACCGCCTCGACCAGCGCGCGCCGCGAGGCGCTGCCGATCACCGACAGCATGTGCCGCTGGTCCTCGTCGGTGACGCCGATGTGGCGCCGCACGAAGGGGTCGGCGTCTTCGAGTTGGGCGAGCGGAGGCAGAGCGGACATCAACATCTCACGGTTTCCGAAGGGGAAGGGTCAGAGCGTCTTGAGCAAGGCGTCGTAGCCGGGGCCGTCCATCAGCCGGTCGAACTCGGCCATGTCGTTGACGTGGACCTTGAAGAACCAGCCGTTGCCCATCGGGTCGGTGTTGGCCAGCGAGGGGTCGGCGCGCAGCGCCTCGTTGACCTCGACGACCTCGCCGCTGACCGGCATGTACAGGTCGGCCGCGGCCTTCACCGACTCGACCACACCGGCGACCTCGCCCTTGGCGTAGGTCTTGCCGACCTCGGGCAGATCGACGAACACGACGTCGCCGAGCGCGTCCTGCGCGTGCAGCGTGATGCCGACGACGGCGGCCTCGTGGTCCTCAATGTTGATCCACTCGTGGTCGGGGGTGTACATGGTCGTCATGGGCGGGGTCTCCTCGGGCGTCAGCCGCGGTGGTAGCGGTGGGGTTGGAAAGGCATGGGCGTCACGCGCATCGGCAGCCGCTTGCCGCGCACCTCGGCGTACACCTCGTGCTGCGGCTTGGCGTGGTCGATCGGCAGGTAGGCCATCGCGATCGGCTTGTCGACCGTCGGCGCCAGCGTGCCGCTGGTCACGACGCCGAGCCGGTGGCCGTGCGCGTCGACGATCGCCGCACCCTCGCGGACCGGCACGCGCTCCAGGCCGACCAGGCCGACCCGCTTGCTCGGCGCGCTGCCGCCCAGGTGCGCCTCGATCGCCGCCGCGCCGGGATAGTGGCCTTCGCGCGCGCCGCCGGGGCGGCGCACCTTCTGGATCGCCCAGGTCAGGCCGGCCTCGACCGGGCTCGTCTTGTCGGTGATGTCGTGGCCGTACAGGCACAGCCCCGCCTCGAGTCGCAGCGTGTCGCGCGCGCCCAGGCCGGCCGGGGCGACCTCGGGTCGGTCCAGCAGGGCCTCGGCCAACGCGGTCGCGTGCTCGGCGGGCACCGAGATCTCGAAGCCGTCCTCGCCGGTGTAGCCCGAGCGGGTCACGTAGCAGCGCGCGCCGGCAAGCTCGAACTCGCCGCCGGTCATGAACACCAGATCGGCGACCAGCGGCTCCAGAGTGGCCAGTGCGTCGACCGCCTTCGGCCCTTGCAGCGCGAGCAGCGCGCGATCGGGCATCGGGATCACGGTGCAGCGGTGGCCGATGTGGGTGACCAGGTGGCGGGTGTCGGCGTCCTTGCAGGCGGCGTTGACGATCAGCAGCAGGTCGCCGCCGCGCCTGGTGACCATCAGGTCGTCGAGGATGCCGCCCGACGCGCTCGTGAAGAACGCGTAGCGCTGTCGGTCCAGGCCGAGGTCGACGATGTCCATCGGCACGAGCGACTCGAGCGCTGCCGCGGCGTCGCTCCCGGTGAGTCGGATCTGGCCCATGTGCGACACGTCGAACAGCGCCGCCGCGTCGCGGCACTGGCGGTGTTCGGCGAGGATGCCGGAGGGGTACTGCACCGGCATCGCGTAGCCGGCGAAGGGCACCATGCGGGCGCCGAGCCGGACGTGCAGGTCGTGCAGGGGGGTCTTCAGCAGCAGGGACTCGGTCATTGCGGGCTCCATGAGGGCGTCGGCTGAAGCATCGACTTCCGATGCCTCGAACCTTACCGCACCGTCGCCGGCGCGGGCCCTCGCTGTCCGCTTTGCCTGAGAGATTCGCGGTCACCCGACCCTGGTCGGGTTGGTGGCGCTTGCCCCTTCGGCGGATGCGCTCGCGGCGCACCTCTCTCCAGTGAGGAAACGATCGGTCAGTCCCTGGTGCCTGAGCGTTCGAGCGGGGCTCTGCGCCTTCGGCGGCCCTCGCGAAAGGGCTCTCTCCTGACGAAGCGCAGTGTATCAGCGACCGGCGAGGCGCTCGCGCAGCCGAGCCACCGCGCTGTCCACCGTCGTGAGCACCGTAAGGCCCGTGCGGGCTTCGACCGCCTGGCGCGCGCGCGCCAGGCTGAACTGCGCCAGCGCGATCACCCGGCAGCCCTGGTCGGCCAGGGCGGTCGCGGCGTCGGCGGCGAGCCGGTCGTGCGTCTCGGCGTCGCCGCGCTGCAGCGCGAGCAGCGCGCCGGAGGCCATCGCAGTGCGCACCTCGACGCTGTCGTCGAATTCGGCCGGCATCGACTGCAGCGTCGGCGCGAAGGTCGCCAGCAGGCCGATCGCGCCGCCCCGCGAGCGCGCCTGCGCCTGCGCATCGTCGATCATCGCCTCGTTCGGGCGCAGCACCGGCATGCCGGCGTGTCGCCGCGCCACCGCCTCGATGCAGGGGCCGAAGGCCGAGCAGGTGAACAGGATGCCCTGCGCGCCGTGGGCCACCGCGTAGTCCGCCAGCGTGTGGAATCGCTGCGTCATCACGGCGTCCAGCCGCCCGGCCCGCGCGAGGTCGGCCGACAAGGTGTCGTCGAGCAGGTTCTGGCGCTCGGCCTCCGGCCAGTCGCGGGCCATGGCCTGGTTGATCGGGGGGATCGATTCGGTCAGTGCATGGATCAGGGCGATGCGCGGCATGGCGGTCTCCGGGGTTCAGGCGGGGTGGCTGGCGACGGGATAGTCGATCAGCCGCTGCGCGGGCTGGAACTGATCCAGCGACAGGGGCCACTCGTAGTGCGGCCAGCGGTAGGACATCGTTCGTCGCCGCGGCCAGTAGGCGGCGGTGAACAGCGTGCCGAAGCCGCGGTCGAAGGCGAGCGAATACAGCGGCGGGCGCAGGAAGGCGCCGATGAAGTGCTCGGCGCTGTCCTCGTGCAGCATCAGCCGGTGCAGCAGGTAGCGCTCGCGCTCGACGGTGGCGGTCATGCGCGCGCGCGCCTGCCAGCTGCTGCGGGACTGGTGGTTGGTGGCCACCGGCGCGTGGGTGACCAGCGCCGGCTCGCCCGGCGCGACCTGCACGGTCAGGATCTGCCGGTCGGCATCGACGATGGTCACGTTGTAGGCCATGTGGCTGGGAATGCGTGCCAACGCCTGGCCGGCCTCGGCGGTGCGCGTGCAGGTCTGCAGCACGTAGCGCAGGATGATCGGCATGCCGAAGCCGGAACCGACCTCGCGCTGGCCGCCGAAGGTGAGCGAGACGACGAGCCCGGCGTCGTTGATGCCGTCGACGAGGCCGATCAGGCAGTCGCTGGTGCCCATCACGCGGCGGCCGCCCCAGGCGGTGCGCAGGCATACCGCATCGAAGCCGGCCGTCGTGTAGTCGTAATTGCGCACGAGCAGCGGTTCCGGTCCCGGCCAGACCGCCTGCGAGCAGCCGCTCAGGTAGGCCGGCGGTTCGTAGAGGCTGAGGAAGCGCGCGACCAGGTCGCCGCCGCCGGCCAGATCGACCAGCCGCTCCCACTGGGGCACCAGCTCGGGCATGTGCTGCACGAGCGCGGCCCGGCAGTCGCGATAGGTGGGCCGGTTGGCGATGCCTTCCTGGGTGTACCAGCGCCGGTACGCCGGCCACAGGGCTCCGGCCAGCGCCGTCCAGGCCGACCCGTCGGACGGGTCGTCGATGGCGTGAAAGGTCAGGCGCATCGCCGCCGCTCCGACGGCGAGCGCGCCGTCACATGATCTTGAACTGGTGCTCCATCGCGGCCGCGGCGGCCGGGGCCGTCAGCGGACGGGCCTTGTAGTGGGCTCGGATGGCCTTGATCCATTGCTTGGCGCGGGTCTGCAGTCGGAAGCGGTCGTCCATCGCCCGGCCCCGGGTCACGAGGATGCCGAGGTCGGCGCCCTCGTAGCGGTAGTCACCCGGCTTCATGATGCGCAGGAAGAAGGCTTCCTTCTCGCTCTCGACGGCGCGGCGGTGGTAGTCGAAGCGATCGTACTCCGCGGTGCCGTCGTTCTTCAGACGCCAGATGCCGGTCTCGGGCGCCTCGGTGATCAGGTCCACCGTGTCGTCGGTGTGCTTGATGACCATCTGGCACCAGGAGTCGATGTTGTCCTTCTCGGCCCAGCGTTCGTTGAGCTCCTCGATGTCGACGTCGAACTTGACCCCCGAGAACTCGAGCAGGTGGAACAGGAACAACGGCGCGTCGGCATGCGCGAAGGCGGCGTGGTTGGTCATCGAGCTGGCGCCGGTGACGCGCGGGTTCAGCTCGCCCAGGTAGATCTGCTTGTCCTTCTGGTCGATCAGGAAGTCGAGCTCGAAGTAGCCGCGGTAGCCCTCCTTGCGCAGCTGCTCGCCGAACTTGTGGGTGTAGTCCTTGGCCTTCTCGCGCAGCTTGGCGGTGAAGGCGGTGGCGTAGATCTCGTTGCCGCACCAGCCGCCGCGGTAGGGCGTCAGTTCGCTGAAGCCCACCAGCTCGGTCATCAGCGGGCCGACGATGGTGCCGTTCTTCGTCGCGCAGGCCTCGATCGCCGAGCCGCGGCAGTTGATGCGCTTCATCACCTTGATCTCGCCCTGGCCGATGATGTCGTGCTGGTGCTTGCGGAAGTCGGCCGCGCTCTTGATGAAGAAGGTGGTGTGGCCGGAATCGCCATAGGCCGATTGCAGCACCCAGTCGGTGCCCAGCTTGGCCTTCTTCGCGACCTCGCACAGGTGCTCGTAGCTCTCGATCTCGCTGAGCGTGTTCGGCACGCTCGGCACGCCGGCCTTGTCGCCGATGCGCACGGTCTCGATCTTGTTGTCGATGCGGTTGCGCAGCGAGGCCTTCGGGAACCAGACGTCCCAGCCCTGCTCCTTGCACAGCGCCTCGGTCTTCTCGTCGAACATCAGGAAGACGAGCTTGGGCTTGCCGCCGCGGCCGTTGATGTAGTCGATGACCTCCTTGTGCTGCAGCAGGTAGTTGTTGATGTCCTCGATCGAGGTGAACTCCGCATGCGGCTGTTCGCTCGGGCAGAAGACGTTCGGGTGCCCGCCGTCGTAGCAGTCGATGTAGCTGATGTACTTGAAGTTCTTGCACCACTCGTCGATGCCCAGCAGGTTGAAGTT
>CALJUI010000409.1 GCA_937975735.1 uncultured Rubrivivax sp. | reverse complement strand
CATCTGCGTCGGCGTGCACAGGATGACGGCGTCGACCTCCTTGATCGCCAGCGCGTCGGCGAGCTCGGTCGTCGCGTGCGGGATGCCGTAGCGGTCGGCCACCTCCTGCGTCTTGGCGCGGTCGCGGCTGACCAGGGACACGACCTCGACGCCGTCGATCTTCTGGATGCCGTCGAGGTGCTTGATGCCGAAGGCGCCGGCACCGGCGAGGGCGACTTTGAGTGTCATGCCAACCTCCGCCGAGCCGTCTCAAGGAGGTTGGAGCCCCCTCGGGGGGCAGCGAACGCATGTGAGCGTGGGGGTCTCATGTCTTGTTCTCCAGGATCAAGTGCCCGACGGCGGTGTTCGACGCGGGCACGTGGAAGAAGCGGTGCGCGACGGTCGGCGCCGCGCCGCCCGCCACGTCGGCCATCGCGCCGCGCGCGATCAGCCACATCACGAGCTCGATGCCTTCGCTGCCGGCCTCGCGCACGTACTCGATGTGCGGCACGTCGGCCAGCTTGGCCGGCTCGGCGATCAGGCGGTCGAGGAAGCGGTTGTCCCAGTCCGCGTTGATCAGTCCGGCGCGCGGGCCCTGCAGCTGGTGGCTCATGCCGCCGGTGCCCCAGACCTGGACCTTCAGCGGCTGGTCGAAGGACTCGATCGCGCGCCGGATCGCCTGCCCGAGCTGGAAGCAGCGTCGCCCCGAGGGCACCGGGTACTGCACGACGTTGACCGCGAACGGAATCACCGGGCAGGGCCAGGCCTCGGGTTGCCCGCACATCAGCGACAGCGGCACCGTCAGCCCGTGGTCGACCGCGAGGTCGTTGACCAGCGTGAGGTCGAAGTCCTCCTGGATCACCGACTGCGCGATGTGCGACGCCAGCTTCGGGTGGCCCTTGACCGGGGGCACCGGGCGCGGGCCGTAGCCCTCGTCGGCGGGCTGGAACTCGGCCCCGGTGCCGATCGCGAAGGTCGGGATGATGCGCAGGTCGAAGCTCGTCGCGTGGTCGTTGTAGACGAGCAGGATCACGTCCGGCTTCTGCTCGGCGAGCCAGCGCTTGGAGTACTCGTAGCCGGCGAACAGCGGCTGCCAGTACGGCTCGGCCGTCTTGCCGTGGTCGATCGCCGCGCCGATGGCCGGCACGTGCGAGGTGAAGACCGACGCGGTCACCCGCGCGTGGCCGGCGGCGGCGCCGGGGGCGTCCGCCCTGGACCGGGCCTTCGCGTGCGCCGTCATCACGTCGGCGGCCAGGTCCTGCTGGTGGCTCGCCTCCCAGCGTGTCCAGGCCTCGGAATGCGCCACCGGGCCCTGCGCGTCGCCGCCCTCGCCGACGATCCGGTTGCCCTCGGGGCGGCGGCCGCCGTGCAGCATCATGTCGCGGTACTGCTGCTCGGTCATGCCGGTCATGCTGCCGGCCATCTGCTGGAAGCTCTTGCCGTCGGTGGCGCCGAGCTTGGCCAGGAAGTAGATGTTGCCGCCGGTGCTCATCATCCAGTTCAGGTCGCGCGCCAGCACGGCCTGCTTCTGTTCCTCGGTCATCGGCCAGTCGTCGAGGTAGGTGCGCTCGTCGGCCTTGAAGCGCTCGCGGTTCTCGGCCTTCATCAGGCTCATGCAGAACTGGTTCAGCCAGTAGCCCTTGCGGGACTGGTCGGCGTCGAAGATCGTCGTGCCGGGCACGTCGAGGTAGGGTTTGTCCAGTGGCATCGTGAAATCCTGAGGGTCAAGCCCTCGCGCGGATCCGGCTCGGCCGGTCCGCAGCAAGAGCCCCCTTGGGGGGTGGCGAAGGCGCGAAGCGACAAGCCTGGGGGCTCATGTTTCCTCGGGCCAGTACAGGCGCATCGGGTTGTCGACCAGCAGCTTGCGCTGCAGCTCGGGCGTCGTCGCGATGTGCGGGATGAAGTCGACCAGCAGGCCGTCGTCGGGCATGTGGTCCTTCAGGTTCGGGTGTGGCCAGTCGGTGCCCCACAGCACGCGGTCGGGGAAGGTCTCGACGATGCGGCGCGCGAAGGGCACGACGTCGCGGTAGGCGGCCTGCTCGCCGTCGAGTGCCTTCGGCCCGGACACGCTGAGCCGCTCCGGGCAGCTGACCTTGCTCCAGACGTTGTGATGCTCGCGCATGAAGCGCACGAAGAGCTCGAACTCCGGGCCGTCGACCGGCTTGGTCACGTCGGGCCGGCCCATGTGGTCGACGACGATGGTGGTCGGCAACGCGGTGAAGAAGTCCCACAGCTCGGGCAGGTCGACCGCCTCGAAGTAGATGACGACGTGCCAGCCGAGCGACTTGATGCGCCCGGCGATCTCCATCAACTCGTCCTTGGGCGTGAAGTCCACCAGGCGCTTGACGAAGTTGAAGCGCACGCCGCGCACCCCGGCCGCGTGCAGGTCGTGCAACTGCTCGTCGGTGACGCTGCGCCTGACGGTGGCGACACCGCGCGCCTTGCCGTTGGAGGCCAGGCAGGCGTCAGCCATCGCGCGGTTGTCGGCGCCGTGGCAGGTGGCCTGCACGATCACGTTGCGCGCGAAGCCGAGGTGGTCGCGCAGCGCGAACAGCTGAGCCTTGGACGCGTCGCAGGGCGTGTACTTGCGCTCCGGCGCGAAGGGGAACTGCGCGCCGGGGCCGAACACGTGGCAGTGCGCGTCGACGCTGCCGGTCGGCAGCTGGAAGCGGGGCTTGGACGGGCCGGCGTACCAGTCGAGCCAGCCGGGCGTTTTCTCGAAGCTCATGGGTCTCTCTTCAGGATGCGGTCGGCTTCCGCGCGCCAGTCCGCGCTGCGCGCGAAACCCGGCCCGCCCCGCGGGCCGAAGACGCCGGCGTCGGCGAGGTCGGCCATCCAGGCCTGGCGCTCGGCGGTGCCGGCGGCCGACCAGGGCGTCAGGCCCGCCTCGCGGACGGTGGCCGCGACTTCGCGGACCTCCTCGCTGCGCCGCCGGCCATGCTCGATCACGCGCTGGAAGAAGTAGGCCGCCTGGCGCTCCCAGTCGATCGCCGGGAAGGTCTCGCGCAGCGAGGCGATCACCGCGTCCTCGACGCCGTAGTGGCGGGCGGCGGTGAAGCTCTCGATGACCATCGCCTCCAGTCCCTTGGTCAGCGCGCTGCGCCCCGTCGTGGTGGCGGCGGCGCCGCGGTGCCTGTCGCTGGCCCCCGGCGCGTGGCTGCCCAGGTCGCCCAGGCGCGGGGCCAGCGCCGCGGCGTCGACCCCGCCGAGCAACAGCGGCACCTTGATGCGGTACGGCGGGATCGAGGTCATCACCGCCGCCTCGACGTAGCGGCCGCCGACGCCGGAGACGAACTCGGCCGCGCGGATCTTCGCGCCGGGCGACGCGGAGTTGAAGTCCAGGAAGAAGCAGCCCGCGGCCAGGCCCGGTGCGCAGGCCTCGGCGACGGCGACGGTCTGGCTGGCGGTGACGGCACTGATCACGAGATCGGCGTCGGCGACGGCCTGCGCGTGCGACTCTGCCAACGCCACGTCGAAGCGCAGCGCGTGCTCGCGCAACGGCTCGCCGAGCTCGCCGCGCAGCTTGATGTCGTAGGCGCGCACGGCATGGCCCATGGCACGCAGATCCTCGGCGAGGATGCGCCCGACTTCCCCGTAGCCGATCAACGCGATCATGTCGGCCCCTCGCACGCGGCGTACCGCGCGCGATCCCCCGAGGGGATGCTCGCTGGCTTGGGATGGCCCGGCGCGGCGCTCGCGAGGCTAGTCGACATATCGCAGCCCGGCCTTCTCGAGCGGCTCGCGCATCTTGTACATGTCCAGGCCGAGCACGCCGTCGGCGAGCTTGGCGCGCTTCTCGGTCTCGAGGGCCTCGCGCTTCGCGGCGGCCTCGGCGGTCTTCGCGGCCCAGGCGGCGGGCACGACGACGACGCCGTCGTCGTCGGCGACGACCACGTCGCCGGGGTTGACCAGCGCACCGGCGCAGACCACCGGGATGTTGACCGAGCCGAGCGTGGCCTTGATCGTGCCCTTGGCGTGGATCGCCTTGCTCCAGACCGGGAAGCCCATCTCGGTCAGGTCGCGCACGTCGCGGCAGCCGCCGTCGATGACCAGGCCGACCGCGCCGCGGGCGCGGAAGCTGGTCGCCAGCAGGTCGCCGAAGAAGCCGTCGTCGCTGACCGAGGTGCAGGCGGCGATCACGATGTCTCCCGGCTGCAGCTGCTCGGCGGCGACGTGCATCATCCAGTTGTCGCCCGGCTGCAGCAGCACGGTCACCGCGGTGCCGCAGGCCTTCGCGCCGCCGTAGATCGGCCGCATGTAGGGCTTCATCAGGCCGACGCGGCCCATCGCCTCGTGCACGGTGGCCGAGCCGAAGCCGGCCAGCCGATCGACCGCGACGCGGTCGGCGCGCTGGATCTTGCGTTTCACGACACCGAGTTCGTACATGGTCACTTCCCCCTGGCCTTGAGCGCCGCGTCGAGTCGCGGATAGACGCGCCGGGCGTTGGCTTCGTAGATCTTGTGGCGGTCGTCGCCGACCACGATCGTCGACGCCTCGATGTAGCGCTTGGTGTCGTCGTAGTGGTGGCCGGTCTCCGGGTCGATGCCGCGCACCGCGCCGATCATCTCGCTGGCGAACAGGATGTTGTCGACCGGGATCACCTTGGTCAGCAGGTCGATGCCCGGCTGGTGATAGACGCAGGTGTCGAAGAAGACGTTGTTCAGCAGATGGTCCTTCAGCAGGGGCTTCTTCAGCTCCTGCGCCAGCCCGCGGAAGCGCCCCCAGTGGTAGGGCACCGCGCCGCCGCCGTGAGGGATCACGAAGCGCAGCGTCGGGAAGTCCTTGAACAGGTCGCTCGTCAGGCACTGCATGAAGGCCGTCGTGTCCGCGTTCAGGTAGTGCGCGCCGGTCGTGTGGAAGCAGGCGTTGCAGCTGGTGCTGACGTGGATCATCGCCGGGATGTCGTACTCGACCATCTTCTCGTAGATGGGGTACCAGTGCCGGTCCGACAGCGGCGGGCTGGTCCAGTGGCCGCCCGACGGGTCCGGGTTCAGGTTGATCGCGACGTTGCCGTACTGCTCGACGCACTTGACCAGCTCCGGGATGCAGGTCTTCGGATCGACGCCCGGGCTTTGCGGCAGCATCGCGGCCGGGATGAAGTGGTCGGGGAAGAGCTGGCTGACGCGGAAGCAGAGTTCGTTGCAGATCGCGGCCCAGGTGCTGCTGACCTCGAAGTCGCCGATGTGGTGCGCCATGAAGCTGGCGCGCGGGCTGAAGATCGTCAGGTCGCTGCCGCGCTCCTTCATCAGGCGCAGCTGGTTGTTCTCGATCGACTCGCGCAGTTCGTCGTCGCCGATCGTCAGGTCGGCGACCTTCGGCCTGGCCGCCGGGTCCTTGATGCCGGCGATCTGCCGGTTGCGCCAGTTCTCCAGCGCCTTCGGGGCGGTGGTGTAGTGGCCGTGGCAGTCGATGATCATGGGCTGTGGTCCTGTTCAGGCGGGTTCCATGCCGTGCCGGCGCTTGCTCGCCGCGGCGTCGGCCGACGTCAGGTAGGCGAGCAGCTCGCGCACCGCGCCGGCCTGGTCGGTGTCCCGGCCGATGGCGGCCGAGAAGGTGGTGATGAACTCGGTGCCCGGCGGCAGCGTGCCGAGCAGCGCAATGCCGTCCAGGTGCATCAGTTCGCTGAGCTGCTGGAAGCCGAGCTCGGCCTCGCCCTGGGCGACGAGCCGGCCCACCGGCACGCCTGGCGGCGCCTGCACGGTCTTGGACTTGACCTGGTCGGTCAGGCCCCAGCGATCGAACAGCGACACGAGGTGCGTGCCGCTCGGGCCGGTCGAGTAGGCGACGCTGCGCGCGCGGGCCACCGCGTCGCGCAGCGCGTCCTCGGTGTCGACCTTCGGGGCCCGTGCCCCGGCGCGCACTGCGATCGCCACCGGCGAGCGCACCAGGTCGACCCGGCCCGGCCGGACATGGCCACCCTGGATCAGCTTGTCGATCGCGTCCGACGCCAGCATCACGACGTCGAAGGCCTCGCCGGCCATCACGCGCCGGGCCGCGTCGACGCCGCCGACCGACTCGATCGCCACCGAGCGGCCGGACTTCGCCGCGTAGGCGTCGGCGAGTTCGCCCAGCACGAGGCGGGTCGCCATCGACGAGATGCCGGTCAGGGGGCGGGACATGGGTCGATTCTTGCCCCCGACCAGCCATGCGCCAATGTCGATCGGGCTCTAGCTGTCAGGCCGAAACGGCATAACATGCGGGCATGGATCTGAAGCAGCTCGACTATTTCGTGCACGTCGCCGAACTCGGCAGCTTCACGCGCGCGTCGAGCTTCCTCTCGGTGGCGCAGCCGGCATTGAGCCGGCAGATCCGCGCGCTCGAGGTCGAACTGCATCAGAGCCTGTTCGAGCGCAACGGCCGCGGCGTGACCCTGACCGAGGCCGGCAAGCGCCTGCTCGCGCACAGCCGCGGCATCCTGCAGCAGGTCGACCGCGCGCGCCAGGACATGGAGGACGAACGCGGCGCGGCCAGCGGCCACCTGGCGATCGGCCTGCCGCCCAGCGTCAGCCGCACCCTGACGGCGCCGCTGGTGGCGGCGTTCCGCGAGCGTTTCCCGAAGGGCACGCTGACCGTCGTCGAGGGACTGTCGACCTATGCGCTGGAGTGGCTGCAGATGGGTCGCATCGACTGCGCGGTGGTCTA
Organism: uncultured Rubrivivax sp.; assembly: GCA_937975735.1. Lineage (GTDB taxonomy): Bacteria > Pseudomonadota > Gammaproteobacteria > Burkholderiales > Burkholderiaceae_C > Rubrivivax. Next base: position 1,179 of record CALJUI010000409.1, on the reverse strand, counting down.
CAACGTCGCGCCGTCGGCGGCGATCGAGCTGCTGCCGGTGCTCGACGAGGCGCTGTACTTGGTGTCGGCGCGGGAGGCCGGGCAGAAGCTGATCGGCGCACCGATGCCGCTGGCCGACCTGGCGCGGCACGAGCTGGTGATGCCGAGCCGTCCGCATTCGATCCGCATGGTGCTCGAGACGGCGCTGGTCGCCGAGGGCCACAAGCCGCGCGTCGGCATCGAGATCGAGAGCGTGCCGGCGATCCTCGACCTCGTGCAGCATCACGGCCTGCACGGCGTGCTCACGCTCAACGGCGTGCGCAGCCACGGCCACGGCGACGCCTTCCACGTGCGCCCGATCGGGCCGCCGCCGCTGACCACGACGCAGTGGATCGCGACCTCGGCGCAGCGCCCGCGCGGGCCGCTGCTGGAGCAGTCGATCGAACTCGTGCGCGAGTTGCTGCTCGAGCTGTGGTCGGTGCAGGGCGGATAGGTATCCTCGCCTCCCTATGTACACGCAGCTGTTCGGCCTGACGCACGAGCCGTTCTCGATCGCGCCGGACCCGCGCTTCCTCTACATGAGCGAGCGCCACCGCGAGGCGCTGGCGCACCTGCTGTACGGCGTGCGCGCGGGCGGCGGCTTCGTGCTGCTGACCGGCGAGATCGGCGCCGGCAAGACGACGGTCTGCCGCTGCTTCCTCGAGCAGGTGCCCAAGACCTGCAACGTCGCCTACATCTTCAACCCCAAGCTCAGCGTGCTCGAGCTGCTCGAAACGGTATGCCAGGAGTTCGGCATCGAAGGCGCATTGCACGGCGCGCACACGGTGAAGGCCCATGTCGACGTGCTGAACCAGTTCCTGCTGCGCATGCACGCGATCGGCAAGACCAGCGTGCTCGTCATCGACGAGGCGCAGAACCTGTCGGCCGACGTGCTCGAGCAGCTGCGCCTGCTGACCAACCTCGAGACCAACGAGCGCAAGCTGCTGCAGATCGTGCTGATCGGCCAGCCCGAGCTGCGCCAGCTGATCGCCCAGCCGCAGATGGAGCAGCTGGCGCAGCGCGTGATCGCGCGCTACCACCTGCAGGCGCTGGACGCCGACGACACGCGACGCTACGTGGCGCACCGGCTGGGCGTGGCCGGCCTCAGCGGCGCCATGCCGTTCACGCCGACATTGAACTCGTATTGCTCGGCGATCGCGC
>CALJUI010000408.1 GCA_937975735.1 uncultured Rubrivivax sp. | reverse complement strand
GCAACAGCGCCAAGGCGGCACTCACGGCCTGCAGCCCGCCGCGACGGCCGCTGGCTGATCCGCTACGCCGGCCCGCCGGGCAGCTTCGAACAGATCCCCTACGTCGACCTGCTCAGCGGCGCGGTCGACCCGGCCCGGCTGGCCGGGCGCTACGTATTGATCGGCATGACGGCGCAGGGTCTCGGCGACACGCTCGCGACGCCGGTCAACGCGCGCCACCATGCGATGCCCGGGATCGAGGTGCTGGCCAATTCACTGGCCACGCTGAAGCTCGGCGACGCGATCGTCGAGGCGGCGCCGGCACGCGTCGCCGCGGCTTCCGCCCTGGCGCTGGTGGCACTGCTGTTCCTGTTCGGCCGCCTCGGCCCGCGCGCCGGCCTGCCGATCGGTCTGGCTTCGGTGCCTCTGGCGCTGCTCGCGAGCTGGCTGAGCCTGCGCGCGGGTCTGTGGTGGAGCCCGCTGCCCTACGCGGTGCCGGCCCTGCTGGCCTACCCGCTGTGGAGCTGGCGTCGACTGGAGCGGGCGATGGTCGAACTCGACCGCCAGATCGATCGCCTGGCGACGGTGGCGCGTCCGACGGCGGCCGCGGGCCCGGCGCGGACCGGCCGCCGCGACGAGGTCGACACCCGGCTGCGGACGCTGCGCGAGGCCACCGACCTGGTGCATTCGGCGCGTCGCTTCCTCGCCGATGCGCTGGCGGCGATGCCGACCGCGATGCTCGTGGCCGACGAGGCGCACCGCGTGCTGCTGGCCAACCCGCGCGCCGCATCGCTGTTCGGCGTCGACCGGCCCGAGGGCCTGGACGGCCAGGATCTGCTGGTGCTGCTCGGCCGCTTCGAACTGCAGGCCGAGCTCGAGTGGCCGGTGGCCATCGACGCATTGCGCGACGGCGGCGGTCCGGTCGCGGTGGAGGCCCGGCTCGACGGCGACGCAGCGGTGATGCTGCACCTGGCGGCGATGCGCGCCGACGATGGCTGGCGGCTGGTGCTGACGGTCGCGGACATCGCGCCGGTCAAGCGCGCCCAGCGCCAGCGCGAGGAGGTGCTGGCCTTCGTCTCGCACGACCTGCGCGCCCCGGCGCACGCGATCGTCATGCTCGCCGACCTGCACCGGGACGGCACGATGGACATGCCGCGCGCCGAGCTGCTCGACGAGGTTCGCCGCCTCGCCACACGCACGCTGGTGATGTCGGAGGACTTCGTGCGCACGGCACAGGCCGAGACCGGCCCGCTGCAGCGCAGCGAGGTCGGTCTCGGCGAGCTGATCGACGACGCGCTGGCCGACCACCGCGCCCAAGCCATCGCCGGCCGCGTCGCACTGGTGACGACGCTGCGCGATGCGCCGCGCCCGGTGCGGGTCGACCGCGCGCTCGTCTCGCGCGCGATCGGCAATCTGGTGTCCAACGCGATCAAGCACGGCCCGCCCGAGACCACCGTCGACATCGCCGCGGGGGTCGAAGGTTCGACGATGTGGGTCACGGTGCGCGACCACGGCCCGGGGTTGACGTCCGCGCAACGCGCGCAGCTCGACAAGGGCGACGAGGGCGCCCGCGCCGTCGATCCACGCGGGATCGGCCTGGGCCTGCTGTTCGTGCAGCGGGTGGCGCGCCGCCATGGCGGCCGACTCGTCGCGCACGACGCGCCGGCGGGCGGCGCGCTGCTCGAACTGCGGTTGGAGAGCGGCGCGCCGGCCGCGTAGGCCGCGCCGGTCGGAGCTCAGGCCGCCATCAGCGCAACCTGCTCGCGCAACTGCGCGGTCTGCTCCGACCAGTACGCGGGGCTGCCGAAGAACGGGAACGCCGCCGGGAAGGCCGGGTCGGTCCAGCGATCCGCCAGCCAGGCGCTGTGGCGCAGCATGCGCAGCGTGCGCAACGGCTCGATCAGCGCGCGCTCGCGGTCGTCGAAGTCCATGAACTCCTCGTAGCCCGACAGCAGTTCGCGCCACTGCGCCGCCGCGGTCGATCCATCGCCGGCGACGAGCATCCACAAATCCTGCACCGCCGGGCCCATGCAGGCGTCGTCGAGGTCGACCACGTGCGGGCCTTCGTCGCGCCAGAGCACGTTGCCGAGGTGGCAGTCGCCGTGCAGGCGCAGCGGGGCGAGGTCGCCGTGCGACTCGAACGCATCGACGATGTCCGTGATCGCCGCGTCGCTGATCGCCGTCCACGCACGAGCTTCGGTGGCCGGCACGAAGCCGCCTTCGAGCAGCCGCCGCTGCGCGGCGCGCGCATCGATGCCCGGCCGCATCGCGTGACGATGCTCGAAGGCGCGGCGACGGCCGACATCGTGCAGCCGGCCGATGAATCGTCCGAGGCGCCGCAGCACCTGTGGCGCCTCGAGCTCCGGCGCGCGGCCGGCGCAGCGCGCCGCGACCGCGACGCGATGCGGCGCACCGTCGCGTCGCAGCGTTGCCAGCGTGGGCGCCGCCGCCGGCTGCAACTGCAGCACCGGCCCCCCAGCCGACGCCGGCAGCAGCAGCGGAGGCACCACCGGCACCTCCGCCGCGGTGAGTTCGAGCGCGAATCCGTGCTCCTCCAGGATCTGCGAGTCGCTCCAGCGCCCGGGCCGATAGAACTTGGCGACGACCGCCTGGCCGTCCTCCAGGAAGACCTGGAAGACCCGGTTCTCGTAAGAGTTCAGCTGCAGGATGCGGCCGTCGCCGCGAAAGCCGATCGCATCGAGCGCGTCGAGGACCTGCTGCGGGGACAGGTCGGCATAGCCGACGCCGGGGCCGGCCAAGGGCGGATCAGTGGCGCACCGGCGGCGTGCGCGGCGAACCCGTCACGACGCCGGCGACGTCGTCACCGCGTTCGCCAGGCAGTTCGCGCACGCTCATGCCGCGCATGAATCCGCTGAACTCGCTGGGGCCGCCGAGTTCGCTGTTGCGCGAGTCGGCGCCAAAGAACGAGTCCTGGAAGAAGCCCGAGTCCTGCCACAGCGCCTTGTGCTCGCGCCGGCGGTGGCGCACGCCGGCCAGGTCGGCGACCGGCGGTGCGGCGGGCGCGGCCTGCGGGCCGCGGGACTGCGCCATGCTCTGCGGCACCAGCAACTGCAGCTCGGGGATCGACGGCAGGTGATCCACCGGGCAGCGCAGATAGCGCACGCGGCAGGCCGCGAGCACCTTCTGCTTGATGTGCATCGAGCGGCGCGCGTTGTTGCGTTCGTTGTCGATGTCGATCGCCGCGAGCACTCGGCCATTGGCGCTGCAGATCGCGAACCCGACGTGGATCGCGCCGAGCAGTTCGTACCAGTAGCGCACCTGCTGCGGGTCGGAGGGCTGGCAGAAGCGCACCAGCGGCAGCTTGGACAGCACGATGTGGTGCGGCAGGGCCTCGCGCAACTGGCGGTACACGCGTCGCTCGTCGGCGTTGAAGACAGGGCGGGCAGTGAGTGTCCACTCCGTCGGCAGCGGCCGAGCGTCGGTTCGCCGGCGCCGCAGTGACCACATCAGCACGGCCCCCAGCAGGAGTGCCGACGAGACGATGCCGAGGATCAGGGGAATGGGGTCGGAGGGCATGGGCCGAGGCGTTCCCGGCGGCCGGACTGGCCACCGACGGTGTCGCGCATATTACCCGCGACCGGCCGGCCGATCACCCCTCGCTTGGGCGCCGGCGTCAGACGTTGCTGCCGCGCCCGGCGGAGGACATGCCCGAGCGCAGTTCGGCCACCACCTCAAGCATCCGATCGACCCGGCGGGCATTGATCTTGAGCCCGTAGTCGATCTCGGCGGCGTGGCTGCCCAGCAACGCCTCGAGCCTCGACGACAGATCCATCGGCGGCAGTTTCAGCAGGGCCTGGCTGTCGGACCCGTCGCGTTCGATGACCGCCCCGGCACGGCGGGCGATCCGCAGCATTGCGGTGTTCTCGGTGAGCGCGTGGATGACCAGTGTGTCGACGTCGCGATTGCGAGCGTGCAGCACGGCATGGTCGAACAGCCGCGCGCCGAAGCCGCGCCCGCGCGCCGCGACGCCGACCGAGACGCCGAACTCCGCCATCGTCGCCCGTTGGCTGCCGCCGACGTAGGCCAGATGCGCCAACGCGATCACTTCGAGGCGGCGGTTGAAGACGCCGAACACCTCGTCGCGGCCGAAGTCGATCAGGTCGACGTAGCGGCCGATCTGCGCGTCGCTGGCCGGGTAGCCGAAGCGCAGGTAGCGGTCGCGCTCGGGCAGGGCCAGCAGGTGGTCGAGGATGCGAGGACGATGTCGCGGGGCGAGCGACCGGATCGGCAGCCAGGGGAGCGACGGCCGTTTCGGGCCTTCGTTGTCCGGGGAGACGGAAAGGGGGCTGGTCGAGACGTTCATGATCAGGGACCTCCTGAACGGTGATGGGCCATCCTAACCCATCGGATTAGGGTTTACCCTCAACCTATCGAACGCCGTCGACGGACCGAGGCTCGCGGAGCAACGCGCGTCGGTATATACTTTCGGGTTCTCCCGACACCGGCGGGGAGAAGGAGCCGCCCGCGGCTCCGATCGACGTTGCGATCCGACCCGAGAGGCCGCCCCGACAAACGGTACCGAAGGCGGTGACTGCGACGATCCCATTGCCGTGAACCTGCCCGGAGCCTACCGCCCCGGGCGCATGCAGAGACCCTCATGAAGACCTTCAGCGCCAAGCCGGCCGAGGTGAAGCACGAGTGGTTTGTGATTGACGCCACCGACAAGGTGCTCGGACGTGTTGCCAGCGAAGTGGCACTCCGTTTGCGCGGCAAGCACAAGGCCATCTACACGCCTCACGTCGACACCGGCGATTTCATCGTCATCGTCAACGCCGACAAGATCCGCGTCACCGGGGCCAAGGCCACCGACAAGATCTACTACCGGCACACCGGCTACCCGGGCGGCATCTACGCCACGTCGTTCAAGGACATGCAGGCCAGGCACCCCGGCCGCGCGCTCGAGAAGGCCGTCAAGGGCATGCTGCCCAAGGGCCCGCTCGGCTACGCGATGATCAAGAAGCTGAAGGTGTACGCCGGTGCCACGCATCCGCACACCGCCCAGCAGCCCAAGGCCCTCGAGATCTAAGGAACGGCGATGATCGGAAACTGGAACTATGGCACCGGCCGCCGCAAGTCCTCGGTGGCGCGGGTCTTCATCAAGAAGGGCAACGGCCAGATCGTCGTCAACGGCAAGCCGATCGACGACTACTTCGGCCGTCAGACCTCGATCATGATCGTCAAGCAGCCGCTGATGCTGACGGCCAATGACGGGGCCTTCGACATCAAGGTCAACGTCCACGGCGGCGGCGAGTCCGGCCAGGCCGGCGCGGTGCGCCACGGCATCACCCGCGCGCTGATCGACTACGACGCAGCACTGAAGCCCGACCTCAGCCGGGCCGGATTCGTGACGCGCGACGCGCGCGAGGTCGAGCGCAAGAAGGTCGGCTTGCACGGCGCACGTCGTCGCAAGCAGTTCAGCAAGCGCTGACGGGCGGGTCCGCCGACGGACCGAATCGAACGGGGCCGCCTTCGTCGCGGCCCTGTTGCGTTTGGGGGCTCCGATGCGCTGGAAGCTGCTTCGACGACGACTCTCGGTCAGCGCGCCGCGCATGATCGTTCGCAGCCATCTGCCCTGGCCATTGCGCTCGCTGGTGGCGGCGCTGGTGTTCGGCTTCTCGGCGGCGCTGGCGCTGTGGGCCTTCGAGGTCGGCAAGGACATCGCCGGTCTGGATGTCGGCGCCGAAAGGGAACTGGTCCTGTTGCGCGACGAGCTCGCGAAGATGCGCGACGAGCGCGACCGCGCGCAGACGCTGGCCAACGCCGCCGACAGCCTGATCAAGGCCGAGCAGTCGGCGAACGAGCAGCTGTCGATGGAGATCCGCAAGCTGCAGGAAGCCAAGCTGGCCCTCGAGGCCGACCTCGGGTTCTTCGAGCGGCTGCTCCCCGCCGGCGGCCAGCCGATGCAGATCCGCGCGCTGCAGGCCGAGCCGCTGGGCCCCGGCCAGTTGCGCTACCAGATGCTGCTGATGCAGAGCGGCAAGAACGTCGGCGAGTTCGTGGGCCGCTACGACATCGTCCTCAATGGACAGCTCGCCGGGCAGCCTTGGTCGATGACGCTGCCGAACGGTCCGAAACCATTGAAACTGCGCCAATACACAAGGGTGGACGGCACGATCGATCATCCGCCCGATGCCGTGCTAAAAGAAGTCCAGGCGAGGGTGACGGATCCGCAGGGGGCCTTGAGAGCCTCCGGATCCGTGAAGCTGCCCTGAGAGGCAAGGAGCCACCACGATGTTGTTCGGACGCAAGACGCAGCCGCCCATCCGCAGCCTGATCGGCGAAGGCACCCACCTGCGCGGCGAGGTCCGCTTCGGCGAGGGCCTGCGCATCGACGGCGAAGTGCACGGCGACATCGTCGCGGAGCCGGAGAGCCGCAGCATCCTCGTGATCAGCGAGAAAGCCCGGGTCTTCGGCAAGGTCACCGCCGGGCATGTCATCATTTCAGGCTGTATCGTCGGGCCCGTGGTGTCGAGCGAGTTGCTCGAGCTTCAGCCGAAGGCGCGCATCGAAGGCGACGTGCGCTACGAGGTGCTCGAGATGCACCCCGGGGCCGTGATCGACGGCGAGCTCAAGCCGCTGAAGGCGGCCGAGAAGCCCGCGTTGAAGTTGGCCGCGGCCAAGGAAGCTTGAAACGCCGGCGCCCAGCCCCATCTGTTTGCAAAGGGACAAGACCATGACCGCAGCTGCCGAGACCACCACTCCCGCCGTCGACGCGATGCCTGCGCCGCTGGTTTTCACCGACAGCGCGGCCGACAAGGTCAAGCAACTGGTCGACGAAGAGGGCAACCCGGATCTGAAGCTGCGCGTGTTCGTTCAGGGCGGCGGCTGCTCCGGCTTCCAGTACGGCTTCACTTTCGACGAGGTGATGAACGAGGACGACACGCCGATGACGAAAAACGGCGTGACTCTGCTGATCGACTCGATGAGCCTGCAGTATCTGATGGGCGCCGAGATCGACTACAAGGAAGACCTGCAGGGTGCCCAGTTCGTGATCAAGAACCCGAACGCCACCACCACCTGCGGTTGCGGTTCGTCGTTCTCCGCCTGACTCGGCTCGGCCCGCGCGGCCGGCCTCATCGCGGGTAGATCGCCCCCAGGATCCTCGGCCCGCGCGCGCCCGTCACGTCGGGCCGATTGCCTGCGCGTCGATCGACGCAGGCCTGCGCGAGCCAGGCGAAGGCCAGCGCTTCCACGTGGTCAGGGGCCACACCCCAAGCGGCCGTGGACTCGACCGGCACAGGGCGCAGCAGCGCCGCCAGTCGCGCCATCAGCGCATCGTTGAAGGCCCCACCACCGCAGACGAGCAAGCGCTGCGTCTTGGAGCCATGCCGCCTCAGCGCGTCGACGACGGTCGACGCGGTCAGCTCGAGCAGCGTGGCCTGCACGTCCTGTTCCGCCGGCGTCGGCGACACGCCCTGCAGGGCACGATCGAGCCACTCGGCATGGAAGAGGTCGCGGCCGGTGCTCTTCGGCGGCGCCCGATCGAAGTAGGGGTCGCGGCGCAGCGCCGCCAGCAGCGCCGGCACGATGCGGCCCGATGCGGCCCAGCGGCCTTGGGCATCGAAGGCGCGGCCGGTGCAGCGTTCGGCCCACAGGTCCATCAGCGCGTTCGCAGGCCCGGTGTCGAAGCCCGCCACCGAGCCGTCGGCGTGCAGCAGCGTCAGGTTGGCGATGCCGCCCAGGTTCAGCACCGCCACCGCTTCGCCTGGGCGCGCGAAGCGGGCGGCGTGGTACGCGGGGACCAGCGGCGCGCCCTGGCCCGATGCCGCGACGTCGCGGCCGCGCAGGTCGCACACCACGTCCAAGCCGGTCAGCTCGGCCAGCAAGGCGCCGTTGAGCAGTTGCACCGTGTAGCCGCAGCCGTCGAACTCGCCGGGCCGGTGACGCACCGTCTGACCATGCGCCCCGACCGCGCGAACGTCGGCCGCCGTCAGCGCAGCCCGGACCAGCAGTTCCTGGACGACCTCAGCGTAGTGCCGCGCGACGCCATTGCCGGCCAGCGCCGCGCGGTGCAGCTCGTCATCGCCACGCCGATTCAGCGCCAGCAGTTCGGCCCGCAGCCGCGTGTCGAAGGGACGATGGTGGTGGGCTCGCAGCGCCTGGGTGGACGCATCGACGAGGACGCCGTCCACCCCGTCGAGCGAGGTGCCCGACATCAGCCCGATGAAATGCGTCATGCGGGCCGAGCGGCGCGCAGGCCCTTACTCGGCGTCGACGCGCACGCCGATCATCGAGTTGGCGATCTCCAGCTTGGCCTTGGCGATCCGTGCCGTCTCGTCGAACTGCGGACGCAGGCCGGGCTCCAGCGTGACCGCCTCGGCGGCCTTGGCGATGCGCCGAGGATCCTGGTGGGTGCCGTTGACGCGGAACTCGAAGTGCAGATGCGGGCCGGTCGACCAGCCGGTGCTGCCGACCGCGCCGATGCGGTCGCCCTGATCGACGCGCTGGCCCTTGCGCACGTCGATCCGGCTCATGTGCGCATAGAAGGTGTTGCGGCCATTGCCATGCGAGATCTCCACCGCATTGCCGTAGCCGTTCTGCCAGCCTGCGAAGGTCACGAGGCCGTTGCCGACCGTCCGGATCGGCGTGCCCTTCGGTGCCGCATAGTCGACGCCCTTGTGCGCCCGCCAGGTCTTGAGGATGGGGTGGAAGCGCATCGCGAACCCGGAGGTCACGCGGGAAAACTCCATCGGGCTGCTCAGGAAGGTCTTGCGCTTGCTGGTGCCGTCCGGCTGGAAGTAGCCGCCCTTGCTGCCGGCATCCGGAAACCAGACCGCCTGGTAGGTTTTGCCGGCGTTGACGAACTCGGCGGCGAGCACCCGGCCGGTGCCCTCGTTCCAGGTGATGGGCTCGCCGTCCGCGGTCAGCGCCTCGAAGACGACGCTGAAGGTGTCGCCCTTGCGCAACTCGCGATGGAAATCGATGTCCGCCGAGAACACCTCGGCGAGCTGGATCGCGATCGCGTCGGGGATCCGCGCCTCGTCGGCGGCGCCGAACAGCGACGACTGGATCGTGCCGCTGCCCAGACGCACCTGGCGCTCCAGCGGCGCCGACTCGAGCCGGGCTTGCCACTGACCGGCGATGCGCGACATCGTCAGCCGGGTGAAGTGTGTCAGCGCTTGCTCACTGCGCTCCGATGGGTAACGGGCGACCAGCTCGACAAGGCGACCGTCCTCGGCCGTCTGCACCTGGACCATCTTGCCGACCCGGCCGGTCAGCACCCGCCGGGCGGTCGGGTCGGTGCGCAGGAAGGCAGCTGCCGAGTCGTCGAGGACGCCCAGCCGCGCCAGCAGCCGCTCGGCCGTATCCGAGGTACGCGTCAGGTCGGCGCGCGTCAGCGACAACTCGAACGAGGCGAGCGCCTCGAGCTGCGCTTCGATGCCCTCGGGCTCGATGCGTTCGACGACGATGCGCTGCGGCAGGTCCGCCGCGTCCGGAGCGAGCGGCGCGATGCCGAAGGCCACGGCCGAGAACCCGCCCAGCGACACGACGAGTGCGCCGACGATGGCGCGAGGGTGGCGGCGATGCCACCGCGTGGCGCGGCGCGCCCAGTCTTCGAGGTGTTCCAACGGTGTGACTCTCTGTGCTTTTGGCACTACTAGAATGCGGATTCCGATCGCGGTTCCGCCGTCCGGCGCCGGGAAGCGACCCTCACGCCGATGCCTGTGCTATCGGCAGTCTGAAGGCAACACCCCCTTTTTTGAGTGGGCAATTGTATCCGCCGGTGGCAGCCCACCCCATCAAACAAACCCTAAATGTTGCGCTATGTCTGATTCGGTTACAGGAGTTGCTGCCGACGGCCCGCTCAGCGAGCGCGTGCAGGAGGCCTTGGCCGTCAGCCGCCGCGGCTGCGACGAACTGCTGCCCGAAGCCGACTGGATCGCCAAACTGCAGCGGGCCGAATCCACCGGGCAGCCGCTGCGCATCAAGCTCGGGCTGGACCCCACCGCGCCCGACATCCACCTCGGGCACACCGTGGTGCTCAACAAGATGCGCCAGCTGCAGGACCTGGGCCACACCGTCATCTTCCTGATCGGCGACTTCACGTCGATGATCGGCGATCCGTCGGGGCGCAACGCGACGCGGCCGCCGCTCACCCGCGAACAGATCGAGTCCAACGCCAAGACCTACTACGCGCAGGCCAGCCTGGTCCTCGACCCGGCGAAGACCGAGATCCGCTACAACAGCGAGTGGAGTGACCCGCTCGGCGCCCGCGGCATGATCGAGCTCGCCGCCAAGTACACGCTGGCGCGCATGCTCGAGCGCGACGACTTCACCAAGCGCTTCAAGGGCGGCCGGCCGATCTCGGTGCACGAGCTCCTGTATCCGCTGATGCAAGGCTACGACTCGGTGGCGCTGAAGTCGGACCTGGAGCTCGGCGGTACCGACCAGAAGTTCAACCTGCTGGTTGGTCGCGCGCTGCAGAGCGAATACGGCCAGGAGCCGCAGTGCATCCTGACGATGCCGCTGCTCGAAGGGCTGGACGGCGTCGAGAAGATGTCCAAGAGCAAGGGCAACTACATCGGCATCACCGAGGCGGCCAACACGATGTTCGCCAAGCTGCTGTCGATCAGCGACGAGCTGATGTGGAGGTACTTCACCCTGCTGTCCTTCCTGCCCGAGCGCGCGATCGCCGCGCTGCGCGCCGAGGTCGACGGCGGCCGCAACCCGAAGGACGCCAAGGTCCAGCTCGCGCGCGAGATCACCACCCGGTTCCATGGGGCGGCGGCCGCAGCCGCGGCGGAGGAGGACTTCGCCCGTCGCGCCGCAGGCGGCGTGCCCGATCAGATCCCCGAGCTGACGATCGCCGGCGCGCCGCTGGCGCTGGGTGCACTGCTGAAGCAGGCCGGCCTGGTGCCGTCGACCAGCGAAGCGATGCGGATGGTCGAGCAAGGCGGCGTGCGGATCGACGGTGCCGTGGTCAGCGACAAGGGCCTGAAGGTCGGCGCAGGGACGATCGTGCTGCAGGTCGGCAAGCGGCGCTTCGCGCGCGTGACGTTGGCCTGAGCGGCGACGGCGGCGGCGGTATTCGATGGAGGTCCGCTCCTACCTGAAGCTGTCGGTGGCCGTCGCGGTCGCGACGATCGTGCTGAAGACCGGCGCCTGGTGGGTGACCGGGTCGGTCGGCCTGCTGTCGGACGCGCTCGAGTCGCTGGTGAACCTGGCCGGCGCGACCTTCGCACTGATGATGGTCACCGTCGCCGAGCAGCCGCCCGACGACGAGCACCCCTATGGCCATCACAAGGCCGAGTACTTCTCCAGCGGATTCGAGGGCGTGCTGATCTTCGTCGCCGCGCTCGCCATCCTGTGGGCCGCGGGCGAGCGCTTCCTGAACCCGCAGCCGCTCGAGCGCCTGGGCCCCGGCGTGGCGCTCTCGGTGCTCGCCTCGGTGCTGAACGGCGCGCTGGCGTGGGCCATGCTGCGCAAGGCGCGCGAGAAACGCTCGATGGCGCTGGAGGGCGACGCACGACACCTGTTCACCGACGTCTGGACGACCGCCGGCGTGATCGTCGGCCTCGGCGCGGTGCACGTCACCGGCTGGCTGTGGCTCGATCCGCTGATCGCGGTCGCCGTGGCGCTGAACATCCTTCGCGAGGGCTACCTGCTGATGCGGCGGTCGACCGACGGACTGATGGACCATGCGCTGGAGCCGGAGGTGCAGGCGCGCATCGACACCACGCTGGCCCAGTTCGCGCACCAGACGATCCGCTTCGACCACATTGTCACGCGCCGGGCCGGCCAGCGCCGCTTCGTCGACCTGCACATGCACATGCCGCCTTCGTGGTCGTTGCGTCGGGCCGCGGCCGTGCGCACGTCGGTCGAGCAGGCGCTGATGAGCGCCGTGCCCGGTCTGCGCGCGACGATCCAGCTGCTGCCGTCGGACGTCGAGGCCCATGTCGACGAACCCGCCGAGCCGCGATGATCGGCCTGCTGCAGCGCGTGTCGCAGGCACAGGTGCAGGTCGGCGGCGAGTGCGTCGGCGCGATCGGGGCGGGGCTGCTGGTGTTCGTCTGCGCCGAGGCCGGTGACAGCCCGGCCACGGCCGAACGCTTCGTCGACAAGGTCCTGAAGCTGCGCATCTTCGCAGACGAAGCCGGGCGCATGAACCGCAGCGTGGTCGACGTCGGCGGGGGGCTGCTGATCGTCTCGCAGTTCACGCTGGCCGCGGACACCCGAAGCGGTCAACGGCCAGGCTTCAGCCACGCCGCCCCTGCGGAGCTCGGGCGGCAGCGCTTCGAGGATGTGCTTGCCGCCGCCCGCGCACGGCATGCGCCGGTGGCGGCCGGCGTCTTCGGCGCCGACATGAAGGTCTCGCTGGTCAACGATGGACCAGTGACGATTCCGCTGCAGGTTGGCGGCTGAAAGCAAAACGCCGGCCTCGCGGCCGGCGTCGGACAATTCCGGGTTCTTCTTGTTGTTCGAGAATTCTTGGTTGCGGGGGAAGGATTTGAACCTTCGACCTTTGGGTTATGAGCCCAACGAGCTACCAGACTGCTCCACCCCGCGACTGAGCCTTACATTATATCGCCTATTCCGCCACGCTGTCTTCGGCTTCGGCCGCTTCGACGGGCTCCGGCCGGTCGATCAGTTCGACGAAGGCCATCGGCGCGTTGTCGCCGACGCGGAAGCCCATCTTCAGGATGCGCGTGTAGCCGCCCGGGCGCGCCTTGTAGCGCGGGCCGAGCACGTCGAACAACTTGGTCACGGTTTCGCGGTCGCGCGTGCGGTCGAAGGCCAGCCGGCGGTTGGCCAGCGTCGGCTCCTTGCCCAGCGTGATCAGCGGCTCGACGACGCGCCGCAGTTCCTTGGCCTTGGGCACCGTGGTCTTGATCGCCTCGTGCTCGATCAGCGAGTTGCACATGTTGCGCAGCATCGCCTGGCGATGGGCGCTGGTGCGGTTGAGTTTTCGGAGTCCGTTGCGGTGGCGCATGTTGGTCCTTTCCTTGGTTTGCCCCCGGCCGTGTCAGGTACCGGGAGATGCCACTCTGTCGACAGGCGACGGCTTATCGCTTGTCCAGGCCCTGCGGGGGCCAGTTCTCCAGCCGTGCACCGAGCGTAAGCCCGCGCGAGGCCAGCACTTCCTTGATCTCGTTGAGCGACTTGCGGCCCAGGTTCGGCGTCTTCAGCAGCTCGGTCTCGGTGCGCTGGATCAGGTCGCCGATGTAGTAGATGTTCTCGGCCTTCAGGCAGTTGGCCGAGCGCACCGTCAGCTCAAGCTCGTCGACCGGGCGCAGCAGGATCGGGTCGAAAGCGGCGGCCGACTTCTTCGGCTCCGGGTCGAACAGCGTGCTCAGGTTCTCCGACGGCAGCTGCGCGAAGACCGCCAGCTGCTCGACGAGGATCTTGGCCGACGCGCGGATCGCCTCCTCCGGCGTGATCGCGCCGTTGGTCTCGATCTCCATCACCAGCTTGTCGAGGTCGGTGCGCTGCTCGACGCGCGCGTTCTCGACCGCGTAGCTGACGCGGCGCACCGGCGCGAACGACGCGTCCAGCACGATGCGGCCGATCGCCTTCGTCGGCTCGTCGCCGAAGCGGCGCATGTTGCCAGGCACGTAGCCGCGGCCCTTCTCGACCTTGATCTGCATGTCGAGCTTGCCGCCCTGCGCGAGGTGAGCGATGACATGGTCGGGGTTGACGACCTCCACGTCATGCGGCGTCTGGATGTCGGCAGCCGTGACCGGGCCCTCACCCTCCTTGCGCAGCACGAGGGTCACCTCGTCGCGGTTGAGCAGCTTGAACACCACGCCCTTGAGGTTGAGCATGATGTGCACGACGTCTTCCTGCACGCCGTCGATGGCCGAGTACTCGTGCAGCACGCCGGCGATCGTCACCTCGGTGGGCGCGTAGCCGACCATCGAGGACAGCAGCACGCGGCGCAGCGCATTGCCCAGCGTGTGGCCGTAGCCGCGCTCGAAGGGCTCGAGGGTCGCCTTCGCGCGGTTGCCGCCCAGCGGTTCGACGTGGATGGCCTTGGGCTTCAGAAGATTCGTTTGCATTGGGTGAAAGTTCCTGTCAATACCCTCGGCTCGTTACACCGATAAGGCTGATGGACCATGCCGGGCGGGATATGGATGGTTTCGCGCCCGGCGAGCAAAACCATGTCTGGTGGCGAACCCGACGCAGGGCCGGGTGGCGCGCCACGGCTCGGACTCAGCGCGAATACAGTTCGACGATCAGCGCTTCCTTGATCTCGGCGCCGAATTCGTCGCGGTCGGGCGCCTTCTTGAAGACGCCTTCCATCTTGGTCGCATCGACCTGCACCCACTCGGCCATGCCGATCGACTCGGCGAGCTTCAGCGAGTCCTGCACGCGCAGCTGCTTCTTCGCGTTCTCGCGCAGCGCGATGACGTCGCCGACCTTGACCGAGTACGAGGGGATGTTCACCACCTGGCCGTTGACGGTCAGCGCCTTGTGCGACACCAGTTGGCGCGCTTCGGCGCGGGTCGAACCGAAGCCCATGCGGTAGACGACGTTGTCCAGCCGCGACTCCAGCAGCACCAGCAGGTTCTCGCCGGTGTTGCCCTTGCGGCGGGTCGCTTCGGCGAAGTAGCGGCGGAACTGGCGCTCGAGCACGCCGTACATGCGCTTGACCTTCTGCTTCTCGCGCAGCTGCAGACCATAGTCCGAGGTGCGCGAGCCGCTCGTGCGGCCGTGCTGGCCCGGCTTGGTGTCGAACTTGGCCTTGTCGCTGATCGAGCGGCGCGCGCTCTTCAGGAACAGGTCGGTGCCTTCGCGGCGGGAGAGTTTGGCCTTGGGGCCGAGATAGCGTGCCACTGAGTGTCCTCTTCGTCGTTCCTGACGCGGCCGGCATCTCCCGGAGGAACTGCCGCCGCGCGAGTCCGGCGCAGCTTGTGGTCGCTCGCTCGGACGGTGGGCTTGTCGGCGGACCCGAACCGGGCTCCGCCTCAGGGGATGGGCCGGCGGGCGCTTGCATGCACCCGCCGGCCGCGGAAAACCGAAAATTATAGTGCAAACCCGGCCTCGCGGCCGGCAGGCATCAGATGCGGCGGCGCTTCTGCGGACGGCAGCCGTTGTGCGGGATCGGCGTCACGTCGCTGATCGAGTTGATGCGGATGCCCAGCGAGGCCAGCGCGCGCACGCTCGACTCGCGGCCGGGGCCCGGCCCCTTGATCCGCACGTCGAGGTTCTTGATGCCCTGCTCCTGCGCCGCACGGCCGGCCATCTCCGCCGCCACCTGGGCCGCGAACGGGGTCGACTTGCGCGAGCCCTTGAAGCCCTGACCGCCGCTCGAGGCCCATGCCAGCGCGCCGCCCTGCCGGTCGGTGATCGTGATGATGGTGTTGTTGAACGAAGCGTGCACGTGCGCGATGCCGTCCGCGATGTTCTTGCGGATCTTCTTGCTCACGCGCCGCGCGGCGGTGTTGGCGGGTTTGGCCATGTGGTGTTCTCTCGGTTCGCGAAGCGCTTACTTCTTCAGGGCGGCGGCACCACGGCGCGGTCCCTTGCGGGTGCGCGCATTGGTGCGGGTGCGCTGACCGCGCACCGGCAGACCGCGGCGATGGCGGAAGCCACGATAGCAGCCGAGGTCCATCAGGCGCTTGATGCTGATGGACAGCTCGCGCCGCAGGTCGCCTTCGATCGTCAGACGGCCGATCTCGTCCCGGATGCGCTCGAGGTCGCTGTCGGTCAGGTCCTTGATCTTCTTCGAGTGCGGAATGCCGACCGCGTCGCAGATCTTCTGCGCGGTCGAGCGGCCGATGCCGTAGATCGACGTCAGGCCGATCTCGGCGTGCTTGTGCGGCGGGATGTTGATGCCAGCGATGCGTGCCATGCTTGTCCTTCGGTTCTCAGCCTTGACGCTGCTTGTGACGCGGGTCGGTGCAAATCACGCGCACCACGCCGTTGCGGCGGATGATCTTGCAGTTTCGGCACATCTTCTTGACCGATGCAGCGACTTTCATGCTTCTCTCCTTAACTCTCTTCAGCAGCCTACTTCGCGCGGAACACGATGCGAGCGCGGGTCAGGTCGTACGGTGTCAGTTCGACGGTGACCTTGTCCCCCGGCAGGATCTTGATGTAGTGCATCCTCATCTTCCCGGAGATGTGACCGAGGACAACGTGCCCGTTTTCCAGCTTCACGCGGAAGGTGGCATTCGGTAGGTTGTCCACGATCTCGCCCTGCATCTGGATGGCGTCATCCTTGGACATCTCAACTCGCTTTGAAGTTGGCCTTTTTCAGTAGCGACTCGTATTGTTGACTCATCACGTAGCTCTGGACCTGGGCCCAGAAGTCCATCGTGACGACGACGATGATCAGCAGCGACGTGCCGCCGAAGTAGAAGGGCACGTTGTACTTCAGCACCAGGAATTCCGGAAGCAGGCAAACGGCCGTGATGTAGATGGCGCCGGCCAGGGTCAGGCGCCCCAGGATCTTGTCGATGTGGCGCGCCGTCTGGTCGCCCGGGCGGATGCCCGGGATGAACGCGCCGCTCTTCTTCAGGTTGTCGGCGGTCTCTCGGCTGTTGAAGACGAGCGCCGTGTAGAAGAAGCAGAAGAACACGATCATCGCCGCGTACAGCAGCACGTAGATCGGCTGCCCCGGCGACAGCGCTGCCGACGCGTCCCGCAGCGCGCGCGTGAACCAGCCTTCGCCGGCGCCGGTCGCGAACCAGCCGACGATCGTCGCCGGCAGCAGGATGATCGACGAGGCGAAGATCGGCGGGATCACGCCCGACATGTTCAGCTTCAGAGGAAGGTGCGAGGACTGGCCGCCGTAGACCTTGTTGCCGACCTGGCGCTTGGCGTAGTTGACCAGGATCTTGCGCTGACCCCGCTCGACGAAGACGACGAGATAGGTCACCGCGAGCACGACCGCGATGATGAACAGGCTGGCGATGATGCTCATCGCGCCGGTCCGCACCAGTTCGAACAGCCCGCCGATCGCGCTCGGCAGTCCGGCCACGATGCCAGCGAAGATGACGATCGAGATGCCGTTGCCCAGGCCGCGCTCGGTGATCTGCTCGCCGAGCCACATCAGGAACATCGTGCCGGCCACCAGGCTGATCACCGCGGTCATCCGAAATCCCATGCCCGGGTTGATCACGAGGCCCTGCGAGCCCTCCAGCGCCAGTGCGATGCCGAGCGACTGGAACAGCGCCAGCACCAGGGTGCCATAGCGCGTGTACTGCGTGATCTTGCGGCGGCCGCTCTCGCCCTCCTTCTTCAGGGCCTCCAGCGTCGGCACGACGTAGGTCATCAGCTGCATGATGATCGACGCCGAGATGTACGGCATGATGCCCAGCGCCAGCACGCTGAAACGCTCGAGCGCGCCGCCGCTGAACATGTTGAACAGGTTCAGGATGCCGCCCGACTGGCCGCCGAAGAGCTGCGCCATCTGGTCCGGGTTGATGCCCGGCACCGGGACGTGCGTCCCGAGGCGGTAGACGACCAGCGCCAGCAGCAGGAAAACGATTCGGCGACGGAGGTCGCCGAACTTCCCGCTCTTGGCCAGCTGATTCGCGGAGGTTGCCACGGGAGTGTCTTCCTCAGGCGGCCGCGCCCGGCGCGGTCTCGACGCTGCCGCCCGCCGCTTCGATCGCGGCCTTCGCGCCGGCGGTCGCGCCGATGCCCTTGACCGCCACCTTGCGGGTCAGCTCGCCCGACTTGACCACCTTGACGACCTTGATCAGCTCGCCGACCAGGCCCGCCGCCTTGAGCGTCAGCAGGTCGACCTCGTCCGCGCCCAGGCGCTCGAGGTCGGCCAGCGAGATCTCGTCGCGGTACTTCAGTGCGGCCGACTTGAAGCCTCGCTTGGGCAGACGGCGCTGCAGCGGCATCTGGCCGCCTTCGAAGCCCACCTTGTGGAAGCCGCCGGCGCGCGACTTCTGGCCCTTGTGGCCGCGGCCTGCGGTCTTGCCCAGGCCCGAGCCGATGCCGCGACCGACGCGGCGGCGTGCCTTCTTGGCGCCGGCACCCGGCTTGAGATTGTTCAGTTCCATCAGAGCACCTGCACCAGGTACGCGACCTTGTTGATCATTCCGCGGACCGCCGGCGTGTCTTCGAGCACGCGCGTGCTGTTCGTCTTGCGCAGGCCGAGGCCGCGCACGGTGGCGCGATGCGACTCGCGCGTGCCCGCCACGCTGCGGACCAGCTTGACGGTGAGGGTCTTCTTGTCGGACATGTTCGATTCCTCCGGGCGCGTCAGTTGAAGAGGTCTTCGACCGACTTGCCGCGCTTGGCCGCCACTTCCGCCGGCGTCGTCGAGCTCTTCAGCGCGTCGAGGGTGGCGCGGACCATGTTGTACGGGTTCGACGAACCAAGGCTCTTGGCGACGATGTCGGTGACGCCCATGACCTCGAACACCGCACGCATCGGGCCACCGGCGATGATGCCGTCACCCGGCTTGGCCGGCGCCATCAGCACCTTGGCCGCGCCGTGAACGCCGCGCACGTTGTGCTGGATGGTGCCGTTCTTCAGCGCCACCTTGATCATGTTGCGGCGGGCCGATTCCATTGCCTTCTGCACCGCCACGGGCACTTCCTTGGCCTTGCCCTTGCCCATGCCGATGCGGCCGTCGCCATCGCCAACCACGGTCAGCGCGGCGAAGCTGAGCGTGCGCCCCCCCTTCACCACCTTGGTGACGCGGTTGATCGCGATCATCTTCTCCTTCAGCCCGTCCTCGTTGGTCGGGGTCTGCATGCGGGGAGTGAACTTTGCCATTTGCTGATTTCCTTCGCTGCCGCGGCGCTCAGAACTGGAGGCCGGCTTCGCGCGCGGCCTCGGCGAGGGCCTTGACGCGGCCGTGGTAGGCGAACCCGGCGCGGTCGAACGCGACCTTGTCGATGCCCGCGGCCTTGGCCTTCTCGGCGATGCGCTTGCCAACCACCGCGGCGGCGGCCACGCCGCTGCCGACCTGGCCACGCAGTTCCTTCTCGGCGGTCGACGCGCTGGCCAGCACCTTGGCGCCGTCGCCGGAGATGACGCTGGCGTAGATGTGCAGGTTCGAGCGGAACACCGTCAGGCGGACCACGCCCTGCCCCGCGATTCGGGCACGGGTCTGGCGCGAGCGGCGCAGGCGCTGTTCCTTCTTGGTCAAGCTCATGACGTCGCTCCTTACTTCTTCTTGGTCTCTTTGAGGACCACGCGCTCACCGACGTAGCGGATCCCCTTGCCCTTGTACGGCTCCGGCGGGCGGAAGGCACGCACCTCGGCGGCGATCTGGCCGACGACCTGGCGGTCGGCGCCCTTGATGACGATCTCGGTCTGCGTCGGGCACTCGACCTTGATGCCGGCCGGCATGTCCTTCACGACCGGGTGAGAGAACCCGATCTGCAGGTTCAGCTTCTGGCCCTGCGCCTGGGCGCGAAAGCCCACGCCGACGAGCGCGAGCTTCTTCTCGAAGCCCTTGCTGACGCCGTCGACCATGTTGGCCAGCAACGCGCGCATGGTGCCGCTCATCGCATTGGCCTCGGCGCTGTCGTTGGCAGGGGCCACGGTCAGCGAGCCGGCGTCGCTCTTGAGCGTCACCAGCGGATGCGCCGCACGCGACAGCGTGCCGTTCGCACCCTTGACGGTGATCTGCTCGGCCGTCAGCGCCACGTCCACCCCCTTGGGCACGGCGATCGGCATCTTTCCTACGCGGGACATGTCAAAGCTCTCCTTAGGCCACGTAGCACAGGACCTCGCCACCGATTCCGGTCTGGCGCGCCTTGCGGTCGGTCATCACGCCCTTGGGCGTGGTGACGATGGCGACCCCGAGGCCGTTCATGACCTGGGGAATGTCGTTGCGGCCCTTGTAGACACGCAGGCCCGGGCGGCTGACGCGCTCGATACGCTCGATCACGCCGCGGCCGGCGTAATACTTCAGCGCCACCTCGAGCTCGCTCTTGCCGGCTTCCTCGCGGACCGCGAAGCCGTCGATGTAGCCTTCATCCTTCAGGACCTGCGCGATCGCGACCTTCAGCTTGGACGACGGCATCTTGACGACCGCCTTCTCCACGCTCTGGGCGTTGCGAATGCGGGTCAGCATGTCGGCGATGGGATCACTCATGCTCATGAAATCTCTCCTGCTTGCAGCGCGCCGATGTCACCAGCTGGCCTTGACGACGCCCGGGATGTCGCCCTGGAAGGCGAGCTCGCGGATCTTGCTGCGGCCCAGTCCGAACATGCGGAAGGTGCCGCGGCCGCGCCCGGTCAGCGCGCAGCGGTTGCGCAGCCGCGTCGGGTTCGCATTGCGCGGGAGCTTCTGCAGCTCGAGCCGCGCCATGTAGCGCTCCTCGTCGGACTTGCCGGCATCGTCGGCGACCGACTTCAGCTCGGCGTACTTCTTCGCATACTTCGCGACCAGCTTCTCTCGCTTCTGCTCACGCTGCTTGATGGACTTCTTGGCCACGGTGTTCCTCAGTTCTTGAACGGGAATTTGAAGGCCGTCAGAAGGGCCTTGCACTCGTCGTCGGAGTTCGCGCTCGTCGTGATGCTGATGTTCAGTCCACGGATCGCGTCGATCTTGTCGTACTCGATCTCCGGGAAGATGATCTGTTCCTTGACGCCGATGTTGTAGTTCCCGCGGCCGTCGAAGGCGCGCCCGGAGATGCCACGGAAGTCGCGCACGCGCGGCAGCGCCACGGTGACGAAACGGTCCAGGAACTCGTACATGCGCACGCCACGCAGCGTGACCATGCAGCCGATGGGCACGTTGTCGCGGATCTTGAAGCCGGCGATCGCCTTCTTCGACTTGGTCACGACCGGCTTCTGGCCGGCGATCTTGGTGAGGTCGCCGACGGCGTTGTCCATCACCTTCTTGTCGGCCACCGCCTCGCTGACACCCATGTTCAGCGTGATCTTCTCGAGGCGCGGCACCTCCATCACCGACTTGTAGCCGAACTTGGCCATCAACTCGGGAACGATCTTCTCGCGATAGATGGTCTGCAGGCGAGCCTGCGGCGCGTTCTTCGCGGCTTGGGTTTGAGCCATGTTGTCGACCTCGCCTTAGACCTTGATCTCGTCGCCGCTGGACTTGTAGACGCGCACCTTCTTGCCGTCGTCCAGCAGCTTGATGCCCACGCGGTCCGCCTTGCCCGACGCCGGGTTGAAGATCGCCACGTTGGACTGGTGGATCGGCATCGTCTTCTCGACGACGCCTCCGGTCGTGCCCTTCATCGGGTTGGGCTTGACGTGCTTCTTGGCGATGTTCACGCCCTCGACGACCAGGCGGTCATCGTCGACGCGCTGGGACACCGTCCCGCGCTTGCCCTTGTCGCGACCGGTCAGCACGATGACCTGGTCGCCCTTGCGAATCTTGTTCATGACTTGTCCTTCCGCCGCTGGTCGTCAGAGAACTTCGGGCGCCAGCGACACGATCTTCATGAAGCGCTCGGAACGCAGTTCGCGCGTCACCGGACCGAAGATGCGGGTGCCGATCGGCTCGAGCTTGGCGTTGAGCAGCACGGCGGCATTGCCGTCGAACTTGATCAGCGAGCCGTCCTGGCGGCGCACACCCTTGGCGGTGCGGACGACGACGGCGTTGTAGACCTCGCCCTTCTTCACGCGGCCACGCGGCGCGGCTTCCTTGACGCTGACCTTGATCACATCGCCGATGCCGGCATAGCGACGCTTGGAGCCGCCCAGCACCTTGATGCACATGACGGATTTCGCGCCCGTGTTGTCGGCCACGTGCAGCCGCGATTGCATTTGGATCATTTGTTTTCCCAACTTGCTTGCGCGTCGGCGCGAGCAGTCTTGGACCCGTGGTTTGGGCTGAAACCGGACCCGTCGGCGCCGCACAGGGGGCGTCGAACTCCGGCGAAGCTTTAAATGATAACCCTGATCGACAGTCGCCGTCAAGACGGCCGCCGGTTCAAGGCCGGACTCAGGCCAGGATTTCCTTCGCCTGCTTGAGCATCGTGTCGGCGTCGCTGACCTCGAACTTGCCAGGCGCCTCGATGTTGAGCGACTTGACCACGCCGTCGACGACCAGCATCGAGTAGCGGTTGGAGCGCAGACCCATGCCGCGGGCGCTGAGGTCGAGCGTCAGGCCGGTGGCCTTGGCGAAGTCGGCGCTGCCGTCTGCCATCATGCGGACCTTGCCGCCGACCTTCTGGTCGCGTCCCCAGGCGCCCATCACGAACGCGTCGTTGACCGACACGCACCAGATCTCGTCGATCCCGGCCGTGCGCAGTGCGTCGGCCTTTTCGACGTAGCCTGGCACATGCTTGGCCGAGCAGGTCGGGGTGTACGCGCCAGGCAGGCCGAAGATCGCGATCTTCTTCCCGGCCGTGGCCTTGCCGATCTCGAAGCTGTTCGGGCCGAGCGAGCAACCTTCGCGCTCGACGTCGACGAACTCCTGCAGCGCCCCGGCGGGCAGCTTGTCTCCGACTTTCAGCATCGTGTTTCCTCCTGTGTGTGCATTCAAATGACGAAGGCCGGAGCCGGCGACACCGGCGTCCGGCCCCGGGGCACGTGGCCGATCAGACCAGCTTGGCCTTCTCGATCAGGCGCGTGACCGTCCAGGACTTGGTCTTGGAGATCGGCCGGCCCTCGGCGATCTCGACCAGGTCGCCGAGCTTGTACTCGCCCTTCTCGTCGTGGGCGTGGTACTTGCGCGAGCGGGCGACGATCTTGCCGTACAGCTCGTGCGCGGCGCGGCGCTCGACGAGCACGGTCACGGTTTTCGCGCGCTTGTCGCTGACGACACGCCCGACCAGCGTGCGGGTGTTCTTCACCGGGGCGGCGGCTTGCACGTCGCTCATTTCGCGGCTTCCTTCTTCTTCTGGGCCAGGATGGTCTTGGCTCGCGCGATGTCGCGCTTGGTCTTGCCCAGCTGCGAATGGTTGGACAACTGCTGGGTCGCCTTCTGCATGCGCAGGCCGAAATGGGCCTTCAGCAGATCGGCGACTTCCTTCTCGAGCGCGGCCACGTCCTTGGCGCGCAGTTCAGAGGCTTTCATCTTCGAATCCTTCCCGGCGCTCAGGCGCCGACCTGGCGGGCGACGAAGGTGCAGCGCAGCGGCAGCTTGGCCGCGGCCAGCGTGAACGCCTCGCGCGCCAGCGTCTCCGGCACGCCGTTGATCTCGTACAGCACCTTGCCCGGAGTGATCTCGGCGACCCAGTACTCCGGGTTGCCCTTGCCGTTGCCCATGCGGACCTCGGCAGGCTTCTGCGAGATCGGCTTGTCCGGGAAGATGCGGATGAAGATCCGCCCGCCCCGCTTGATGTGACGAGAGATCGCGCGGCGGGCCGCCTCGATCTGGCGCGCCGTCAGCCGGCCGCGCTCGGTGGCCTTGAGGCCGAAGTCGCCGAACGAGACCTTGGCGCCACGCGTGGCGATGCCGGTGTTGCGGCCCTTCTGCTCCTTGCGATACTTGCGACGATTCGGTTGCAGCATCGTTATTCTCCTTTGCTCTCGCCGGCGGCAGGCGCCGGCGCCTTGCGCACGCGCTTGACCGACGGGGTGCGAGGCGCATCGCCGCCCGGCGCACGCTCGCCG